>CBKWTF010000048.1:0-5335 GCA_966677695.1 uncultured bacterium
TGTCGATTTCGGTATGGGCGACGTTGACGTCTCCGCAGAAAATAATGTTTTTGTTGGTCTTTTCAAGCTTTTTTAGGAATTTGAGAAATGCGTCAAAGTACCTGAGCTTGTATTCCAGGCGATGTGACTCGCCGCCGCCGTTGGGGAAGTAGCAGTTTATAAGAATAAAATCATCAAAAATAAGGGTCAATTGTCGACCCTCCTGATCAAGTTCGGTGTCATCAAGTCCGTAAATAACCTTTTTGGGTTCGATTTTGGTATACACCGAAACGCCGCTGTAGCCCTTCCGTGTCTGGGAGGAGTTGAAGTAGGCAAAATAGCCTTCAGGGTTCTGGAGGTATCCGGGAAGCTGCTCCGGATGGGCCTTGGTTTCCTGCAGGCACAGGATATCAACCTCTGACTGCAAAAAGTAGTCAGTGTATAGGCCCTTCTTGTCCCAAGCCCTGATTCCGTTCACGTTCCATGACACGATCTCGATTGCGTCTTTCATGTCTCAAACTATATCATCTCCGGGTATTTCCACAGCCTCTTGCGTAATGTGAAAATAGTTGTAGTATGAATTTTGGTAGTGTTCCTTGAGCATTCGAATAACTCCCATTGAGAAAGCCTAACACGTGAAAAAATCACTTCTTGCTACTGGTGTTGTCGCAGCGGCCTTCGGACCTGCTGCCGGTCAACAATTGACGGAACTGAGAGAAAAGGCATCGACGGAGCGTCATCGCGATTCCCAAGATGTCCGATCCGTGCGCAAAGAGGCGCTGAACCTTGGAGACGAGCGGGACCGGGCCTTGCTGGCCATGGGAATCCCGACTACGTTCTCCGATAATCTGGCCCACTGTATCGCGATGGCGGATCAGACCGGCAGTGCGCAGGCGTTCAATCCCACACAGGCCAAGCACGGCAGTCAGATCGGGCCGATTTTGGCCCAGTTCACCGCGCAGGAACTGACCGAGCGACTCGGCCGCAAGGTTGAGAAGGTCGGTACCACCTGCGTTTTCCATCCGCATCCGTCTCTGACCAAGGCCGACGTCGCAGCTTAATGTCCCTTCCCGCTCAAGGAACGCGACTGCTGCATAGTTGGATTGTTTGGAGTTTGAAAAACTCGTCCCACCACCGATTGCTGAGTCGGCGGTGGGACTTTTTTACCTCTGCATATGATATGCATATTCTGTCGAACGATTGTCGAAGCGCTCCTATGGGCGCTTTCTTTTGTTATGGAATGCCTTGTGCACCTCGTGCAGGTGTCGGTCGGTTACGTGGGTATAGACCTGGGTGGTAGTGATGTTCGCGTGTCCGAGCAGTGCCTGCACTGATCGCAGGTCCGCGCCGTTTGAGAGCAGGTCGGTGGCAAAGCAGTGCCGGATGACGTGCGGCGTCACCTTTTTTGTAATTCCTGCAAGGGTCGCATAGCGCTTAACGATACGCTCGATCGAGCGCCTGGTGAGCCCGCTGATGCCGTCCGTCTTTATCTTCTCGTTTGCCACCTTTACGAACAGCGCCTCGGCAAAGTCCTTGCGGTGCTTGAGGTATTCGCGAACTGCGTGCCGCGCCTCTTCTGACAGGAATACGACACGGACCTTTCCTCCCTTGCCTCGGATCGAGAACTCGTCACGCTGCAGGTCGAGATCACGGGTGAGGGAACAGAGCTCGGAGACTCGAATCCCTGTCGAGAACAGAAGCTCGAGAATAGCCTTGCCGCGCCACATTTTCTCAGGATCCTGTTCCTTGTTGGGCGCATCAAGCAGGCGATACAGCTCCTCGCTTGAAATGACGTCTATGTGTCGCTGCTCGACCTTGGCCAGCTCGATCTGGTCCGTCGCGAGTGACTTGATTCCGCGCTTTGCCAGGAACTTGAGAAAGGTGCGCAGCGCGATCAGATAGTAGTTCTGCGTCTTTTTCTTCATGGTATCGCCGGTCATGCGATTGTTGCCGGCCGACTGCCTGTTGAGCCAGAGTCGGAATTCTCGCACCTTCTCACTCGTTATCTCTCCGGGAGCCTTGATGCCGGTCTGCTGAATGAACACGTCCAGATAGTGGCTGTAGTTCTCGACGGTGCGGATTGCCCGACCGCGCTCGATCTCAATATATTCAAGGAATTCCTACTTAAGGCGGCGGATTTCGGAAGGTTTGGCTGCTGCCCTTGCTGCATTTTGCGACATGGGAATATTGTAGCATTTTGATTAGGGGGCATACCATGTCGGTTGCCATGAGATACGGGCTGCTTTTCCTTATATATAAAAGGCCCTATACCCCTTGCAATTATTAAAATATATGCTACAATAAGACCACTATGTTAACAAAACGACAGAAAACAAGCGCCCTCAAGGAGGTACAGATGCACGATACTGACACCGGATCTGCCGAGTCTCAGGTTGGTCTTCTGACCAAGAAAATCGAGGAGCTGGCAAAGCACCTAAAGAAGAACCCTAAGGATAACCACTCTCGAAAGGGACTTCTCGGAATGGTGTCAGACCGACAGTCACACCTTCGATACCTGGCCAAGAAGAGCGACAAGCGATACAAGGCCCTTCTCAAGAAGGTAGGACTCAAGAAGTAAATGTCTCACAAAAAAGCCCCACAAGGGGCTTTTTTGGTATACTGTCCATATGGCAATTATTAAACACAAGGAGCAGCGGGTAGGGGTATTCATCGATACGCAGAACCTCTACCACAGCGCAAAGAATTTATATAAGAGAAAGGTTAATTTTGGTGAGGTGGTGAAGGAGGCGGTTCAGGGACGAGTTTTGATACGCGCGGTCGCATATGTGATTACGTCTGAGGCGGGCGATGAGAAGGGATTCTTCGAGGCGCTTCTGAAGATGGGTATCGAGACGAAGACCAAGAACCTGCAGGTGTTTGCCGGAGGCGCGAAGAAGGCCGATTGGGATGTGGGTCTTGCGGTCGACGCGATCTCATTGTCGAACAAGCTCGACAGCATCGTACTTGTTACCGGTGACGGAGACTTCGTGCCGCTGGTTGAGTATCTGAAGCTGAGCGCGGGATGTCAGGTCGAGGTCGTGTCGTTCGGCAAGTCGACGTCAGGAAAACTGATCGAGGCCGCGGATGATTTCATCGACCTGGACAAGAAGCCGGTCAAGTATCTGATTCGAGGTGGCGGAGGAGGAAGATAATCCCAAGTCTCACACGCCATTCTGTTAATCCGCATGCATTCTGCATGCGGATTTTCTGATACAATAGGTGGCATGGATGACAAAGATCTTCAGACTCCTTTTGCGCACACTGACGAATCCCAAAACGGGATTCCGAGAAATATAATCATGCCCGGAAAGATGCAGGGGACCGGTGCGCAGGTTCCTCCCGCGTTGATGACATCGGCCCCTGCTCCTGTTTCTGCAATCTCTTCGATTGCACCCGTAATTAGTATCGATACTGATCCTGTTGCCAAGCCTGTGCCGAAGCCGCCAGCAATTTCTTCTTTTGCTTCGGATGCGCAGCCTGTTGCGGTACCGGTTAAAAATACTCCTCCTGTATCCCTTGTCGAGGAGGATCCGGAAGTCAAAATCACGGTTGATGATGCGCCGGTTCCTGTCGCTTCGGCAGAACATGCCGCTTTTGTCTCTGATGTTCCAAGTATGCCCCTGGTCAAGACGCTGCCTGCGTCACAGGTATCGCCTGCCGTGCCTAAGACTTTACCAGCACAACCTGCGGTAACAAGCGTACCTCCTGCGGCTGCTCCAGTATCTCCAGTTGCTCCTATTGTGCCGGCACCGACGCAGCGTCTTTCATACGAGCCTGTTGCAGAGAAGCCGGCTCCGCAGGACCCGTTGCCTGACGTGCAGATTCCGGCGTTGCGTACGTACAAGAATGACATCAGTCATACGGTCGAGACCGACAAGATTACGACGGCCAAGATCATGCTTGCCGAGCAGAAGCAGCAGGAAAAAGTTGCGGCCCAGGTCCCTGAGACGTCGGTGCGCAAGCCCAAGAACGTATTGGCACTGTTGTCCGGAATCGCGCTTGTCGTCGCGGCACTTGGATTGGTCGGATATTTCGGATATGCGAAGCTCGGGCCCAAGGCACCGAGCGTCATGCTCCCTCAGACTTCCTTCTTCCTGTTTGCCTTTGACGGAGATGAGTTTATTGACGCCACACAGAATAAGCCTGAGGTGCTGAGCGCCACTGACGCGGTGATCGAGGGCGTACGCATGACAGCGAAGGACAATACCTACACCGAGCTTGTGTTCTACAAGACCAATCGTGATACCGGTCAGTCGAACAGGTTGACTGCCAACGAGTTCTTCAGGCTGCATGACGTCCAGTTGCCTACGAACATCGCGCGATCCATCTCGAGTGAGTTTGCATACGGTCTGTACAAGAATGCCGGGGTTGCGGAACCGTTCGTCGTTATCGGCCTGGTGGATTACGAGAGCGCCTATGACTCCATGTTCGCGTGGGAGCCGACGCTTGCGATAGACATGCGGGAATTCTTCCCGAATCTTATGAAGATATTCGGAGATAATCCTGCCGTGCCCGTTGAGGTTTCTGGCATGTCGACAAGTACGGTTGCGACTACCACTGCCACTTCGACCGGAGCATCCGCTGCGACTTCCACCAGTGCCGCACCTGTGACGGCCACGACGACACAGTCTGCGACCAGTACTACTCCCGCTTACGCTCCGATCAATCGAAACGTGCAGTTCGTGGACGTCGTTCTCTCAAACAGGGACACGCGAGCGCTTCGAGACCAGAACGGCGCACCGTACTTCTATTATGCGTTCATCGACAGGGATAAGATCCTGTTCGCCCAGGATCCGAAGCTGATCCCGGAGATTATTCGAAAGATTCGCGAGAAGCAGTTGATCCGGTAAGACGTAAGAAAAGGTTCACACGGCCGTCGATACCTTGTATACTTAGGCCATGAATACAGAAAACTTTAAGACAAAACTGGTGGAGGAGAAGAAGCGCCTTGAGAGCGAGCTTGCCTCTGTTGGACGAATCAACCCGGACAATCCTGCCGACTGGGAGCCCGTGCCGGTTGATCCTGAGGAGCGACCGTCTGACCCGAACGACAAGGCGGACCAGATCGAGAACTTCGAGACCAATGCCGCGATCCTGAAGCAGCTCGAAATCCAGCTGGGAGACGTGAATGCCGCCCTTGCGAAGATTGAGGAGGGAACCTACGGTATGTGCGAGGTGGGTGGGGAGGAGATCGAGGAAGGGCGACTCAACGCCAATCCTGCCGCGCGAACCTGCGTGGAGCATATGAACCAGTAATGCTGTACTGTTGCGAGAAAGGGTGGCGGGGGGGGGGGGGGGGCGAGCACCCCTTCCTCCTCTTTTCCTTGCTCTCCCTTCCCGCCTTTCTTTATGGGAC
>CBKWTF010000049.1:0-5292 GCA_966677695.1 uncultured bacterium
CTGATCCCTCCGAACATGTAGGTGACATCGCCGTCCCGTATGTCGTGGTCGAGCAGAATGTACGCAAGCCCGTAGCTTCCGTACGGATCGAACGTAGCCCCTGGCAGAAGGGCCGTCTGAAAGGACTGGTTTACCATCTGGATTGTCAGTCCCCCGATCTTGTTGCCGGAGACGAAATTGCTTTCCGCAACAAACGGATGGTTCCTCGCAGGAATCTCAAGATATGTGGCCGCTACAGAAGCGGCAGGAGGTGTTTGGTTTTCCATACGTCAAAAAACAAATGTGTTCCCTTCAAAAACTACTCCTTTCACTCTCAAAGTCAACCAATGCACAGGTTTTCGGCATGTTCCACTTTCAAAATCCTCAGAAAACCCATACAATACATTGAAGTATGGCTTCTAGCATCATAGTCGGTTTGGATATTGGCACGAGCACGATACGAACTGTCGTTTGTCGTGTTCCAAATAACTCCCATGTTCCCGAGGTGATCGGCTCAAGCGACACTGCCGCCTTCGGCCTCCGCCACGGCTACATCACCAACCACCAGGAAGCGGTGAAAAGCATTCGACGCTCGGTAAAGGCCGCCGAGAAGATTGCCGGAAACGGCGTACAGGTCAAAAAGGTGTTTCTTGGTGCGGGCGGCATCGGCCTCTCGAGCTTCGTATCGACAGGCGCCGTCATGATCACGAGGGCGGATTCTGAGATTACGCAGACCGACCTTGAGACGGCGGTCGCCCAGGCGCGAGAGCAGCTTCCTCCGCAGTACATCCAGAACCGACGAATCCTACACGAGTCTCCTATCGACTTTTATATTGACGGCCAGCAGGTCCACGGGCATCCGGTCGGCCTGAAGGGCGTGCGGCTTGAGGCCAAGATCCTGTTCATCACGCTGCTCGAGCCGCACATCCAGGGTCTCATCGAGGTGGTCGAGGACGCTGGGTACGAGATTACCGACGTGGTCGCGGCTCCCCTTGCCGCCTCCTTCGTCTCGCTTACCAAGGCCGAGCGAATCGCCGGATGCGTGCTCGTGAACATCGGTTCCGAGACGCTCTCGATCGTCGTCTACTCAGACGACCGTCCGCTTTCGCTTGAGGTATTCCAGATAGGAGGAAACGACATCACCAACGACATCGCGCTCGGACTGCAGGTGTCGCTCGAGGACGCGGAGATCATCAAGAAGGACCATGACCGCGGAGAGAACCACGGATTCTCGAAGAAGAAGCTCGACGACATCGTGTCATCTCGACTGACGGACATGTTCGACCTCGTCGACGCGCATCTCAAGCACATCGGCAAGAAGGGAATGCTCCCTGCCGGGATCATCATCACGGGCGGAGGCTCGCGCATCGCGACCGTCGACGACGTCGCGCGCGCATACCTCAAGCTCCCCTCAAAGATCGCGAAGATCAGCAGTCTCACCGACGACCACGGCTCCGGAGCGAACGTGAAGATCAAGGATGCGACCTGGGCCGTTTCGTACGGACTGTGCGTATACGGATCGTTTGCGGACGACGGACAGTCGATCAACCTGCACAGGGCGCCGGAACTCTTCAAGGCGCTCATGAAGACCATCGGACGCAACCTGAAACGCTTCCTTCCCTAGCTTTTAAAGACAGCCCAAAATCCATTTGACGGCTATATCTATAGCCTTATTTTCTATTGATATATCCCCACATTCTGGTATGCTTTCTACTATTACCATTTTAAGGGGTTACAGATACACACATGCCACAGATTAAGCCAGAAGTAGAGAGCTTTGCTCGAATAAAAGTGATCGGAGTAGGAGGTTCCGGAGGGAACACCCTGAACCACATGGTCAGCGAAAAGGTGAAGGGCATCGACTTCATTGCGGTCAACACTGACGCGCAGGACCTCCACAAGTCGGAAGCCAAGAAGCGGATCCACATCGGAAAGAACCTGACGAAGGGTCTTGGAACCGGCATGTCCCCTGAACTCGGCCGAAAGGCGATCGAGGAAACCAAGGAGGAGGTGCAGGAAGCCGTAAAGGGCTCCGACATGGTGTTCATCTCATGCGGACTCGGAGGAGGAACAGGATCGGGAGCAAGTCCTGTCGTCGCGCAGATCGCCCGGGAGTCCGGAGCGCTTACGGTCGCCGTGGTGACCAAGCCGTTCTTCTTTGAGGGACAGCACCGAACGCGAATCGCCAACGAGGCGCTCGCAGCTCTTCGAAACGAGGTGGACGCGATCATCGTGATCCCGAACGACCGACTCCTCAACAACATCTCCAAGGAGACGACCGCCAAGAACGCGTTCGCGCTCTGCGACGAGGTACTCAAGCAGGCGGTTGAGGGGATCTCGGACCTCATCACAACCCCGGGAATCATCAACATCGACTTTGCCGACGTGAAGGCGGTGCTCAAGGATGCGGGAACGGCCCTTATGGGAATCGGTATCGCAAGCGGCGAGAACCGAGCTGCCGAGGCGGCACGGATCGCAATCAACTCCCCTCTTCTGGACGTTTCAGTCAACGGAGCGCGTGGCGTGCTCTTCTCCATCGCAGGAAGCGACGACCTGACCATGTTCGAGATCCAGGATGCCGCCAAGATCATCACGGAATCAATGGATCCTGACGCAAAGGTGATCTTCGGAACAATCAAGGACGAGAAGCTCAACAAGGGCGAGGTCAAGGTGACCATCATCGCCTCAGGGTTCCCTGACGAGCTCGGACAGCAGGCGACCCGATCCCAGCAGTCCCCTTCGTTCGCCAGACCGATCCATGACGGCAACACGATCGAGGACCGAGTCGAGAAGCCGAAGATCTTCAACGTCCTGTCACGGGACAAGAACCGGGACGAGGAGGCTCCCGTGTCGCAGGCGCCTGTCGCAGCTGCGCAGCCAGAGCCCGCAAAGCCCGAAGTGCGCCAACACGTGCAGGAGGAGAAGCCGAAGGGCGGCAACAAGCCCCTTCCCCCGGCTCAGGAGGACGAGGACGAGTGGAGCGCGGTTCCCGCATTCCTACGGCGGTCCAAGCTGAAATAGATTTTAAAAAGGAAAAACACCTGCCTTCGGCAGGTGTTTTGTTTTGACTGACCACTCAGTCGACCAAGCGTCGGACAAAGTATCCGCTGCCGGTCATCTCGGACATGAGGCCGAATCCTTTTTCGAAACCGTCCCCCTCCTCCACCGGATACACGATCGGCAAAGACGTGGGACCGGTTTCCCGAATCCAGATATTGTACCTGCGGCACAATGCCTCAAGCTCGGTCATGAACGACTCGATTCTTGCCTTCTGCGTCCCCTCTTTCCAGGGAAGTTCCGGATATGCCACCTGCGCAAGCGCGGCCGCACGCTCGACAGTATGGGCGTTGACTCGCGGATGGGCAGCAAGATTACCGACCTCGATATTGCGTTCCGGAAGAGGTCCGGCATGCATAAACAGCTCCCGAATCCTGTCCTCCTCGACGAAGCCGCGAGCATCGAAGAATCGGCCCTCGGGATCGCGTACGCCCGCATGGTGAATCTCTTCACCATCCATCAGACCGACCAGGCGGTAGCCGGTCGCCTGGTGCATGGCAATCGCCAACACGTAGCAGGAGCCCTGCAAAAACCCCATCTCAAGCAGGTCGCGCGCACTTTTGATATCGCTTTCTGAAAGTTTGTCGAACTTGATCATAAAAAAACCTTTCATGATGAAAGTTACATATATTTTATAATTTTGTCAATTCTCTCCCAGTTTTGTTCCGTATGCTATAGTAGGCTACAAATGGAACAGCTCATCATTCTGGCCTGCATGTTTGCGGGATGCGCCATAGCATCCTCGCCCTGGGTTGAAAGGCGCTCAAAGAGGTTCGATGAAAAAGTGCTCAGGAGACTTCGTACGTAAGTTCAGAGCACCCCACTAGAGAGGCAGCCGAGAGGCTGCCTTTTCCCATGCGTACTTCTGGGACGAAAGGTTTACGAAATTCGCCACGTCAGCCCGGTGCAGCCACACCAGGGTATGTACGCCCTTCTCCTCCTCGGAAACTTCCTTTTGCGCACGGCTCTTTAGCTTGAAGATAAGCCCTGTGGCGTTGGCAATTCGATTCTCGTTCTTGTGCGCCGCAAAGTAGCCGGACTTCATGCGGCCGAAATCAGCGATGAACTCGAGGTCGGCATATCCGGTCTCCTCCTCTATTTCCCGCAGCGCGCCCACGACGGGATCCTCCCCTGCCTCTACGCCGCCGCTGACGAACGTCTTCCAGTCGAAGTTGTTCCAGTCCAGGCAAAGCACCTCGTCAGTCGCAGGATCGTACACGATTGCATTAATCGTCTCGCGCTCGACTGTCGGATAGCCTGGCTGAGGCTTAGTCTCCTCGTCCTCAAAGTATGGGATGTCTGTGGCCATGTATTTATGGTACACCCGAGACGGGATTTGTAAATTATGCAAAAGAAAAAGCCGCGGACCCTTTGGGTCCGCGGCTAAGTTTGACCGAAACAGTGGGTCAGTCACCGACATGAACCGCATCATACAACAAGAGCATCTCTGCAGCCTTATTGCCTTCGCCAGCAGCTTCCGCCAACGCCTTTTGACGCGCCTTGCCAGGATACTCTTCACGCACCAAACTCCAAAGCGCGGTGCGCGTGTCTTGATCATCAAGGTGCCGCTTCAGGACGCCGAGACAGCCAAGACTACTGAGAATCTTGGCCATCCAGGGCTTTAGCTCCCGTATCCTCTTGATGTTTCCACTGAGATAGACGGCATCCTTTGATCTTGCCCGTGGAATGCGACTAGACCACTCATCTTCAAGATAGTACATCGTGCTCACCATGGAACACATGGCGTCCCTTGTTGCTGCCCATTCACAGCCGTTGTCAAAGACACCGAAGTGCGGAAGCAGTTGCTTCTTGGAGACCGGGAACAGTGCCCTCATCGCATTCACCACCTTGTCGGTGTTGAAGAAAAAAAGCATCCACCACAATTCCTCACCCCCATCCTCAAAAGGAGCCGCACGCCTCGGCATCATCTTGAAGAACTGTGTAATGAGCATTTGGTATGCCTTTTTGGCCAACCCGATGCGCACCTCGTACTCTTCCCTTGAAATCGGCCGACCGGTTGGCTGACCTTCTGCACCTTGTTCAATTCTGAGAGGTTCGCAAGCGACTCCAAAATAATGTACGATCTGACTGATCGCATTGTTCGGATGAAGAGGATCTGGGTCAGAGACAATGGCGTTCGCAAACCCGCAGTGAAGCAGGCTCTCAAAATCCGATGCCAAATTACCGGGCCGATACCACCTCTTCTCCCATTCTTCACGAGATTTAAAATGATCAATCTCCAGCACCGGCAGCGGG
>CBKWTF010000050.1:0-5253 GCA_966677695.1 uncultured bacterium
ATATTATAAAATTTAAAAACTTTATATAGTAACCACCTTGACCCTCGATAAAAGATAGATATACCTTGTCCTCGGGTTTATTCCTGTCAAATTTGCTGAGATTTTCAGACATGATCCGGATGCTATCCTTCTGTATTTCAAACTCAGCGATAAGATCATCTACAGCTTCCTTATTAATTTGCATAAAATATTTTTTTAATTCGATTTTTAAGATGGTTCTTGATCTTCTGGTAGCCGGTCAGTGACATGAAGGCGGACTTGAGCATCGACTTCCTGATCTCCTTGATATTGCCCTGAACAATACTAGTATAATCCTTTACGTAATCGCTTACAGGGTGTGCCTGTCCAAACGAGATGATGTGCGGGATCGAATAGTTGATCGTAAGGGGAATGTACGACATGTCGAGCTTGTCGAAAACTCCGTACCGCAGCTCGATGACGGTTCGTTCAAGCGGTTGCTTTGAATCAGGCCGGGTGCTTGCCCCCTTTCCTTCGTTGAGATAGTAGCCGAGCATGTCGTCAGCCTGGACGATCGTTCCATTGTAAGCCAGACGGATAGAGAGGTCGTAATCTGCTCCTGACTTGAGCTGCTCGTCAAAATACCCGGCCTTCGTGCAGATCGACTTCTTGAACATGACGAACGGGCCGAGCAGCATGGACCTCTTGTACTCTGACTTGGGGAAGTGGGCGTGCGTAACCACGTATCCGCCCTGCGTATCGCCGAACGATCGTACGACGCGGTAGTCTCCCATGGCAATGTCACCGTCCTTCTCCGTAATTGCCCGCACCTGGGATTCGACTGACTCGGGAGTTCGAAGGTCGTCAACGTTCCAGATGGCGACAAGGTCACCTGACGCCTCCTTGATGCATCTGTTCATTGAGGTTCCGATAGGGTCTACCTTGTCGACAATGATGTGCTTGATCTTTCCGGGATGCTTTCTGTTGAACTCCTCAACCCAGCGGATCTCCTCTTCGTCCGGCTCGTTGTGATCCAGCACGATCTCGAGCTTGTCGAAGTAGGTCTGCTTGGGCAACTCCTCTAGGAACTTGGGCAGATACTTCTTCATCCTGAAGCACGGAGTGATGGTGCTAACCAATGGCTTCTCGAGCCTCATTCGCTCCGTTAGGAGGTTTTCCTTGCGCATTTTTTCTATTACGAGCTTGATTCCGTCGCGCAGGCTTGTCTTGGGTTTCCAATACTTGAGGATTTCGCCACTCGGTTCGAATCTGTCGATCGTTGACTTCTGGATGTCGTCGGTCGTATGGCCGGGAATGATTTTGGTTCCGGGAAACTCCTCGGACACGATCTCTGCGATGTCTACGATCGAACTCCATTCGAAACTTGAAATGTCGACCGCGTACTTTTCCTCGGCCAGAAACTCATCGTAGCGTTCGAAGATCGTATAGAGAGCTTCGCAGCAGTCGTCTGCGAACAGAAACTGCCGAACCTCCTTTCCGTCGGTAAGCATCTTGATTTCCCGGTCATGATGGGCGTGCTTGATGAAGTCCGTGATCACATGCGCTTTTTCCTCCTCGATCTCAAGTCCGTATACGTTCCAGAACCGTGAGAATATTCCGCCGAGCGCCTTGCTGTATGCCTCGCCAATAGTCTTGAGCCGTCCGTAGTTCGAGTGGTGCAGTCGGACCATCTGCGAGGAGGCGAAGACGAACCTCTTGCCGTGCCTCTTGAGCGCCTCGAACGTGTGCGCCATGATGAGGTTGTTGTTCCTGATGAACTCGAACGAGTCCTGGTAACGCTTGAGATATTTTGCCCCTCCGACGTCATATGCGAGAAAGAAGACGAAGTCGGCCTTTTCGATCTCCTTGTCGAGGAGCTTGGATGGCTTTGTCAGATCGTGGTCAGGGGTGATCTTGATGTCCCACTGGGTTACCGAATGCCCCTTCTTCTTGAGAAACTCTGTTAGGTATCCACCGATTTGGCCCTCAGAGCCGAGTACGAGAAAATTCATGGGCATGTGATTACAATAATGGACTTAATCTATTGCAAATCAGTTGTTTTGTAAACCGTTTTCGGTCGGAAGATGAGGTATAGAAAGGGTACCAGGTTGTAGCTTATGACGGTTGCGAGCGCCGCTCCGAGTGCGCCATTTGAAGGAATCAGCAGCAGATTGAGTCCGATATTTATAAGGGCTGTCAGTGCGGGAAGAAAAACCAGGAGTCCTCGCTTGTTCTTGAGCATGAGGTCGTGAAAGGCAAGAAATGAGATGAAGCTTCCGATCAGGGAGAAGACGTACGTTGCCAGCAGGGGGGTTGCCGCCATGAATTCCGGGCCGAATACGATTCGAACCATAAGCGGACTGAAGATGAAGGTGACCGCCGCAATGAGAAGTGACAGGCCGAGCAGAAGCAGTGCGAACATCCTGAACCGCTTCCGGTACTCCGTTGTGTTGGACGATGAGTTTATGAGTGCCGGAAAGAAGGTTGGGAATAGGATGTTCGGAATTACGTACCATACCTCGGTCAGACGAACCGCCGCGGCATACAGGCCGACCGCCTTCTCGTCGACGTAGTGCTTGAGCATGACCTGGTCGATTCTCGAGTATATTTCCGTAAATGCGCTGGAGAGCGTAAGCGGTATGGCCAGACTCAGTATGTAGGCCACTTCCTTGCTTCTTGTTCTGAACGCGAGGGTTCGACGCTTGATGCGCTTGATCTGGAATGCGTATATGAGGCCCAGAATCAGGTTTTCGACGACGAGTATGAGAACGAAGTAGAACAGGGAGGAGGTCAGGACTACGACGATTATCTTCAGCAGGCTGGTGAGAAACAGCGAGAGTGCTTGCGCCATTGTCGTGTACTTTGGCTCGTTGTCCTTCATGAAGTCGTATCCAAGCAGGGCAAGGGGCTGGCAGAGGAAAGAGAGCGTCAGGAGAAAGGTAAGAGTCTTGATCTCCGGCGTCTCGTTCATGAACAAGAGCGATACTGCCGCAAGGGCAATTGCGGCCAGTCCTGTAAACAGCTTAAGTGCGATGGCGCTTCCAAGAATGTTTTCCCGGTCTTCCTTTCGGGCAACCAGCTCCTTGTATATGACATTGTCGATGCCAAGGTTGGATATCACCGCGAAAATGGTGACCAGACTGAGCACGTAGTTGAGGGTTCCGAAGGTCTCGGGTCCGAGGATTCGAGCGATGACCATCGTGGTAACGAATGAGAAGAGGAGCGTTACGGATTTTCCGACGGTAACCCACTGTATGTTCCTTATATATATGACAAACCCTTCCTTGGAGAACTGCGTGCCGAACAGGCGGACGAAAATCCTGTGCAGGGCATTTGATATGGCAGTCATCATATGATAGAAATTTAACTACAAATATGACAAAACACAACATCTGGAGCATATCCATCATCGTTCTTTTATTCGGTCTCTTGTGTACTCCGCTTATCGTGGCCGGCAGCCTGTATTTCCCGTTCGTAACGGGAAAGGTCTTCGCGTTCCGGATAATCATGGCGCTCGCGCTTGTCGCCTGGCTGCTGCTTGTGCTGCGAAGACCTGAGTATCTTCCGAAAAAGAGCGCGATCATCGTGGCGAGCGGTCTGTTTATCGTCTGGCTCGCGATTTCGAACTTCCTCGGAATCGATCCGGCCTCAAGCTTCTTCTCGAATTTCGAACGAATGGAGGGATGGTTTACGCACCTGTTCCTGTTCGGATACCTGGTAGTGCTGTCGTCGGTATTCAGGACTGAGTCGCTCTGGAACAGGTTCTTCGGCGTGTCACTCGTCGTGGGGAATATCGTCGCGCTTTTTGCGACGTTCGATAGCGTGGCGCGAACGAGCGCCGTGCTTGGAAACTCGACCTATGTCGCAATCTACGCCCTGTTTAATCTGTACTTTGCGCTTCTGCTGGCGTACCGACTCTTCAAGAAGCGCGGACAGGAGGCGATCATCCGATACTCAGGCCTCGCGTATTATGCCGCGTCCGTCCTGCTGCTCGGATATGTCATCTTTAGGACACAGACCCGTGGTACCGTCCTCGCGCTCGTGTTCTCAGCCATGCTGTTCCTTCTGTTGTCAGCCGTTTCCTTCTGGAAGAACAAGAAGGTTCGCATGACTGCGGTTGCGCTTCTCGCGGTCGCGGTCGCCGGCGCGGCACTCTTTTGGACAAACCGCGATGCCGCATTCATCCAGGAAAATCCGATGCTCGTGCGTATCGCTACGATTTCGGCCAGCGAGGGAACCGGACGCGCCCGAGTGGTCAACTGGGGCATCGCTCTTCAGAGCATCAAGGAGAACCCTGTCTTCGGATGGGGGCAGGAGAACTATATGCACGTATTCCCGAGGTTCTATGATCCGCAGATGTATGCCCAGGAGCCGTGGTTCGACCGAACGCATAATGCGTTCATCGACTGGACGGTTCAGGGAGGAGTCGGCGCGCTCGCGATCTATCTTTCACTTTTCCTTATCCCGCTCTACGCGATACACGTCTCAACCTCGCTCACTCGAACCGAGAAGAACCTGCTTACGTCACTGTTCGTGGCATACGGCATCCACAACCTGTTCGTGTTCGATAACTATTCGAGCTATCTCATGTTCTTCACGCTGCTGGGATTCGTCGTGCACCACCAGCGCAAGGATGCCGTCGCGCTCGTGATCGATGACCGCCTGAAGCAGGTCGCTGCGGCTGTGCTCATCCTGTCCGTACTGGTTACGAGCTACGTTGTGACCGTCAAGCCCATGATAGTCGCAGCCAAGATCATAGACGTCTTGAAGACGCAGGATCCTGACCAGGCGCTCAATACGTACGATAGGATTTTCAGAATGAATACCTTCGGTACGTTCGAGGCGGGTACGCGCCTTCTGTCTGACATATCGAACTTCGGTCGGGTGGATGATGAGCAGATCAGGCGCCGATACATGGAGATGGCGACGGCGATCGGAGAGGGGATGATATCCTCCAATCCCGAGAGTACGCGCGCGCATGAGTTCTACGGATCGTTCCTGATCCAGACGAACAATCCGAAGCGCGCGATAGAGGTGCTTGAGCGAGCTCGCGAGCTCGCGCCCAACCGCCAGAACAACCTGTACACTCTGGGATATGCATATATAAATGACGGGCAGCTTGAGAAGGCGCTTGAAACATTCAGGCACGCATACGAGGTTGCGCCTGAGAACCAGCGAGCCGCGAACTACTACGGAGCGATGCTGATGGTAACAGGCGACACTTCTGGCAGGGAGATGATCAAGGAGTATGCATACAACGATCCGTTCTTCCTGGCGGTATTCAACGGTACGAAG
>CBKWTF010000051.1:0-5240 GCA_966677695.1 uncultured bacterium
CACCAAGTACGCCGATCGCCTAATCGATGACCTGGATCAGGTTGAGTGGCCCGAGCACATCAAGGAGGCGCAGCGAAACTGGATCGGACGCAGCACCGGAACGTACTTCGAGTTTCCGATTTCAAATACTAATGAGAAGGTCCGCGTATTCACGACACGCCCAGACACGTTTTACGGCGTTACGTATGTCGTACTGGCCCCTGAGCATCCGCTTGTCCAGGCTTTGAGACCGCAGATAGCGAACTGGTCCGACATTGAGGCATATGTTCAGAAGACGAACCAGAAGACAGACCTTGAGCGCCAAGCAAGCAAGGAAAAGACGGGAGTACGTCTTGAGGGCGTAACGGTGACTCACCCCGCGACGCGTGAGCAGGTTCCGGTATTCATTTCTGACTACGTGCTTGCTCAATACGGAACAGGAGCGGTAATGGCCGTACCTGCGCACGACGAGCGAGACTTCGAGTTCGCGCAGAAGTTCGGACTGCCGATCAAGACAGTGATCGAGCCCATTACGGGAACTCCGCTTGAGGACGAGGAACATCGCAGAAGCATAGTCGCACTCCTTGAGGACCCGAAGACGGGAGCGGTGCTCAGCATTAACTGGGGTGAGCAGCTTGGCGGAAACCTGCTGGTAGGCGGAGGTCTCGAAGAGGGTGAGGATCCGGTAGAGTGCGCGAAACGAGAAATTCTTGAGGAGACCGGGTACAAGAACATCGAACTTGTCTCTATTTCTGAGAAAGTGCATCACCATTATCGAGCGCACTCCAAGAACGTCAATCGAAGCATCGAGGCGACAGGACTGCATTTCAGGCTTGTTGATGAAGAAAAGGTCAAGCAGGCACTTGAGGAGAACGAGAAGAACAAGTTTACAGTCGAGTGGCTCGGAAAGGATGATCTGAATTCTCGAATCAAGGACCCTCTGCACGGATACCTCTTTAGGAAGTTTGCATACGGGAAGATCTTTACCGACTCTGGTATCCTTACTGCGTCTTCAGAATTCGACGGCCACTCATCAGATGACGCCAAGGAGAAAATCACCGTCAAGTTCGGAGAGGCGGCTACTACCTACAAGCTGCAGGACTGGTCGGTTTCGAGACAGCGATATTGGGGCTGCCCGATTCCGATGGTTCACTGCGAGAAGTGCGGTATTGTTCCTGTTCCAGAAGACCAGCTGCCTGTACGGCTGCCGGACATGGACAAGATCGAGTTGCGAGACGACGGAAAGTCGCCGCTAGCCCACAACGAGGAGTGGGTAAAGACAACCTGCCCGACCTGCGGTGGGATCGCCCAGCGAGAGACCGACACCCTGGATACGTTCGTGGACTCAAGCTGGTATTACGTTCGGTATGCTGATCCGAAAAACGACGCCGAATTCGCATCCCAGGACGCTCTCAAGACATGGATGCCGGTCGACTTTTACTCGGGAGGAAGCGAGCACACGACGCGACATCTTCTGTATGCACGGTTCTTCTACAAGGTGATGTGCGACATCGGCCTGGTGCCCCAGTCAGAGCCGTTCACGCGCCGCAACAACCGCGGACTCATCCTCGGACCGGACGGCGAGAAGATGTCGAAGTCAAAGGGCAACGTCATCAATCCGGACGAGATCGTCGAGCGGGTGGGAGCGGACGTCGTTCGCTCGTATCTTGCCTTCATGGGACCCTACGGCGAGGCCGGAAACTACCCGTGGGACCCGAACGGCGTAGTGGGAATCAGGAGGTTTGTCGAGCGAGTCGTCGCGCTCAAAGACAGGATCTCTACGAACGATTCTGCGGAGTCACTTCTTGCGCTCAATACCATGCTCAAGCAGATCAGAACCGACTTCGAGCAGCTTAAGTTCAATACCGGGCTGTCCAAGCTCATGATCTGCGCCAATGCGTTCGAGAAGCACGAGTTCTCACGGCACTCATACGCGCAGTTCCTCATCGTACTCGACTCATACGCGCCGCATATCGCCCAGGAGCTTTGGCATGCGACGGAGCATCCTGGATTTATCCATGATGAGCCGTTTCCTGTCGCTGACGAGTCCGTATTGGCCCACCAGAGCCTCAAAATTGCCGTCCAGGTCAACGGAAAGACCCGTGCCGTGATCGAGGTCGAGCAGGGAACGTCGCAGCCTGACGTCGTGGCGCAGGCCAAGTCTGAACCCGAGGTCTCGAAGTGGCTTGAGGGCAAGGAAATCCTGAAGGAGGTGTATGTGGAAAACCGGCTTTTGAGCTTTGTAATCAAAGGCTAGTCTAAATGTTTGACATATTGTGAAAATGTGATAATTTGATTGCATGACATTCGTGTGTTTAACCAAACGTACGCATTAAAAGGTATCAATTGTATGATCAAAATATCATTTCAACCGAAACAAATAACGAAGAAGCTGGTAAAGATTCTGCCAGAGCGATCCCAGGACGTCATCACGAAGCGATACGGCCTCGGTCTTTCCTCTGACACGCTGACGCTGGAGGCAATCGGAAAAGAGTACGGCATTACGCGAGAGCGAGTGCGGCAGATTGAGGAGAACTCACTTTCGACTCTGCGAAAGTCAGACGAGTTCAAGAAGAGCCAGGAGGTGTTTGCCGAGCTGCACAACATCATCCTCGAGCTTGGAAGCGTCATCTCCGAGGAGGAGCTTCTCAACCACCTCTCAAGGAACGAGGGCATGCGAAACCACCTGCACTTCCTGCTCGTGCTCGGAAACGAGTTCAAGAAGGCGAAGGAGGACGATCACTTCAAGCACCGATGGCACGTAGACGGCCAGGTTGCCGACAAGATCGAGACAGCAATCCGCGGACTCTACAAGAGCCTCTCAAAGGACACGCTCGTATCCGACTCAGAGATCATCGAGTCGTTCCTGAACAATGCGCCTGACCTTGCCTCAAAGTACAAGAACGAGGAGGTCATCCGACGATGGCTCAACATCTCAAAGAAGATCGGACGAAACCCGCTCGGAGAATGGGGACGAGCGGAGTCGCCTAACATCAACGTCAAGGGAATTCGAGACTACGCCTTTCTTGTGATCCGACGGCACGGCTCTCCGATCCACTTCCGAGAGGTGGCTGAGCAGATCAACAAGCTCTTCAACAAGAAGGCGCATGTTGCGACCTGTCACAACGAGCTGATCAAGGATCCTCGATTCGTACTCGTAGGACGAGGACTCTACGCGCTGACCGACTGGGGATACGCCTCAGGAGTGGTGCGGGACGTGATCAACAAGATCCTCGAGAAGCACGGGCCCCTTACCAAGGACGAGATCATCGCCAAGGTACTTAAGGAGCGATACGTAAAGGAGAACACTATTCTCGTTAACCTGCAGAACCAGCGGTACTTCAAGAAGGACAAGTTGGGGCGATACGCTGCTGCCTAAGCGTCTGATAATTCCGCTTCCCAAACGCAAACTTATGGTAAAATACCTACCATAATGAACACGACGCTTGCAGAACTATTCGCGCAGTCACTCGACTTTCTCCTGTTTCTCGTGCCGATCGCGCTCCCGGCCTTTCTGGCATGGCTCGCGTTCGATACCTGGATCGACGCCAACAGGCAGAAATACTTCAACTCAATCAACTGGACACTGATGGAAATTGTTCCGTCGCCCGACATCGTGAAATCACCTGCGGCGATGGAGCTTTTTCTTTTGGCACTGTACCAGACGGGAGGAGAGGGAACCTGGATTGACCGATGGGTAAAGGGAAAGGTACGAACCTGGTTCTCGCTCGAGATGGTGTCGCTCGGGGGCAAGATCAAGTTCTACATCTGGTGTGAGTCAAAGCTGCGCAAGTATCTCGAGTCTCAGCTGTACGCGCAGTATCCGGGAAGCGAGGTGCGGGACGCAGAGGACTATGCTGCAAAGTTCAACATGGACGAATATGAGATTCGCGGAAGGGAAATGAAGCTGGACAAGCCCGATCCATACCCGATCAAGACCTACATGGACTACAACCTCGACAAGGAGCAGGAGGAGGAGTACAAGATCGACCCGTTGACTCCGACCCTGGAGTTCATGGCCATGATCCCAGAGGACAACTATGCCTGCATCCAGATTATCGTACGCGCGCACAAGGCGGAGGACCCAGATCCGACCAAGCTGTTCCCGAGCTTCCATAAAAAGCTCGATAACTGGAAGGAAAAGGCGAAGTCCGAGATCAAGGAAATCAAGGAGAAGTCGTTCATCGACGTTGACGAGAACGGCGTAAAGAAAAAGCAGAACGTCCAGACGGAAAGCCAGAAGCGCGTCATCTCGGCTCTGGACCGCAGCGTGACCAAGTTCGCGTTCGACACCGGAATCCGGCTGCTGTATGTTGGAAAAAAGGGGTCGTTTGTCGACAACTCAGGCGTATTCGGCGGCGTGTTCAACCAGTACAACTCGGGCGAGCTTAACAGCTTCAAGACGCAGAGCGGGACATCGCCGAGCTTCGATTATCCGTGGCAGGATCCGTTCAAGACCAAGGTCGAGAAAATCAAGAAGGAGCTGCTCGAGGCGTACCAGACACGAGACTACTTCTGGCGTCCGTGGCCCGCCATCAACTACAGGGACTTCGGCCATGAGAGCGAGCGCAACTTCTTCGTGCTCAATACCGAGGAGCTGGCAACAATCTACCATTTCCCAGGCATGGTGGCCCAGACGCCTACGCTCGGCCGAGTCGACTCACGAAAGGCTACGCCACCTGAGAATCTTCCTGTATAATCCCCATACCCATGAATTCAAAGGCACGGACACTTCTTATCATAATCGCGGCATGCTCATTGCTCTGGGTCATCCTTATTTCGCCCCCGCTTCACTTTAGGGAAGGAACGATCGTTACGATCGGGCAGGGGCAGAGCGTAAAGCAGATAGCGCGCGACCTCAAGTCAAAGGGCGTCATTCAGTCCGAGGCGCTTTTCACCAACCTGGTCGTGGCGCTTAATCTCGACAGCAAGATCGTTTCGGGAGACTATGCGTTCAAGGACAAGGTCAACACGCTCCAGGTCATCAACCGGATATCACACGGAGATTACCAAATTCAGGCAAAGCGAATCACATTCATCGAAGGCATCACCGTGCGAGAGATGGCGAAGCTCCTGACCGAAAACTTTTACAACATACAGGAAGAGGAATTTGTCCTGGCCGCGTCGTCGAGCGAAGGGTATCTGTTCCCTGACACCTATTATTTTCCGGAAAACGTTCGGTCCGACGAGATCATACGCAAGCTGAAGGCCACGTTTGACGAGAGGATAAGCGAGCATCCCCAGGTGCTCGGATCCTCGAA
>CBKWTF010000052.1:0-5208 GCA_966677695.1 uncultured bacterium
GATCATGATCGCAGTCAGAAGAAAGCAGGACTAAGACCTGCACATGCGAAAGCGCGCGCCTCCGGCGCACGCTTTTTCT
Source organism: uncultured bacterium (assembly GCA_966677695.1). Lineage (GTDB taxonomy): Bacteria > Patescibacteriota > Minisyncoccia > Phycocordibacterales > JAACPR01 > JAULZV01. Next base: position 80 of record CBKWTF010000052.1, read on the forward strand.
TACTGGAAAATCCGCAGGAATGACTACTTCTTGCGATCGCTGGTACTTACGATCACGCCGTCGTCAAGTCGCACGATGCGCTTGGCCATCTTGGCATACTCCTCCTCATGCGTAACCATGATGATCGTCTGTCCCGCCTTGTTGAGCTCCTGAAAAATCTCCATTATCTGGCGGGATGAGAAGTTGTCGAGGTTTGCCGTCGGCTCGTCGGCAAAAAGAATCTTGGGCTTATGCACAATGGCACGGGCGACCGATACGCGCTGCTGCTCTCCTCCCGAGAGGTTTGCGGGCGTATTGTTCAGACGATGTCCGAGTCCGACGCGCTCCAGCATGTCCTTGGCATGCTTATACGCAAGGGACTTCTTTTCTCCTTTCATCAAAAGTGGCAGCGCAACGTTTTCCATGGCAGTCAGATCAGGAAGGAGCGCATAGTCCTGGAACACGTATCCCAGGTGCTTGAGCCTGAATCGGGACTTCTTGTCGGAACTCAGGGTAAGCACGTTGGTATGGTCGATGATGACCTCTCCGCCCGTCGGCTCGTCCAGCATGCTCATCTGGTACAGGAAGGTGCTCTTACCTGCACCGGACCGTCCCATGATGGCTACGAAGTCTCGTTCCTCCACATGGAAATCAATGCCCTTGAGCACCGTCGTCTCGATCTCACCGTCCACGTATGTTTTTGTCAGGTTTCTTATTTCAATCATATACAATAATTAGCGACCAAGGATGGAGTCCAGCGTGTTCTTGCGCACGATCATCCGAGCAGGGACATATCCCGCGGCGATCGTCGTTAGGATCAGGAGTCCGACGCGGATCATGGTTCCAGAGAACGAGGCCACCAGGATTCCGTCACTGAACGGAAAGTCAATCGGATGGGCTGCAAAATACGGCTGGAGGAAGCCGTATACGGCGGCAAGACCGATCAGGGAACCACAGATCGCATAGAAGAACGACTGTATGACGTACGAAAACTCGATTGCTCTACCGCTGATTCCGATACCCTTGGCGATACCGATGAACTTGCGGCGCGTTATGGCATTGATAAAGATCACGATAAACACCGTAATGGACGCGACAGCAAGTCCGATCGACGAGATGGCGTTTCCGAGCAGGGCGAATGTCGTCTTGATGTCCTTAAGGAACTTCGGCTCGGCCTCCTCGAATGTCTGGACCTTGGCATACTGGTCGACTCCAGCCGCCCTCAACCGCCTGGTAACCTCGGTCGCAGCAGTTCCCGGAGCAGTCTTTATGGAGATCTCATCGACGTTGAAGTCGTTTCGACCGATCAGTTGGCGGAACTGCGAATCGACGAAGTATACCCCCATGCTCACCTGGTCCACCTTTGCCTTGACGATACCCTTTACGATGAACTCGCGCGTCGTCGAACCGAACGTAACGCGCACCTTGGTTCCGGGAGCGATGTTCTCAAGCGCACCGAAGCCCGGAGAATCGACCGGCAGGTACTTCTTGATCAGGTAGGCACCAATAAGCACCTTGTCATAGTCATCGGGCTCAAGATACTCTCCCTCAACGACGAATTTTGAGAGGTTCGTAAGCTCATCCTCCTTGACCGGATCGATTCCTATTCCATTTCCTCCAGAGGTATTGGGCTTGGCCTGTTCATCTGTCCTGGTTCGGTAGTTCGCCTCCACGGAAACGCCGTCGACATACCGAGCAGAATATTTCTCTATTCCGGGAATCTGCTCAATCTGAGAAATGACGGCGCTTGAATTCTCGATATAATCCTTTTCCTGCAAGGTAGAGACGATAACGTCACTCGTATAGTAGTTCTTGTTCGCCTGGACAGATCCCTCGATAAGCCCGACCAGGATTCCGCTGACAACTACGAGATTAAGAAAGGTCAGCATCATCACGCCGATGATCAAGAGCGTGGTCCAAATGTTTGAACGCAGAATCTGGCGCGACGCCATGAACCATGCAATTTTTATATCGAGCCACAGCATGAGGATGTTGGTTATAAATTACTTAGCCTGCGCGTTCTTTAGAAGTTGGTCTCCAACGATCAGCCCGCTCTTGATTTCCACCTCCTCGGCGGTTCGCTCTCCCGGTTCGACTCGTCGAAGCTCGGTGGTCTCGCCGTTCTTTACCTTGACGTAGGTCGCACCTCCCTGGTCGATTATCGCAGTTGCCGGAACCCAGAACGCCGGATTGACGGTCTCGGTCGCGATCTCAACGTCGGCGGTCATGCCCGACTTGATTCGCTCGTCGTTTGCGTCGAACACCAGCTCGACCTTGTACGTCGCAACCCCGTCTCGAAGCGAGGCGGCAGGGTCAACATGGGACACGGTCGCAGAGAACTCCTGCGTCGCTCCATATGAGCTGAGAATGACCTTGGCCTTGTTGCCGACCTTGATCTGAGCGATGTACACCTCGGGTACATACGTGTCGATTCCGTAATTCGAGTCGGAAATCATGGACACGAGCGCCTGGTCTGACATCGCGCTCATACCGACCTTCGCATCCTGTTTGGTCACCAGTCCGTTGAACGGAGCCCGGATCACTCCCTTCTCAAGCTCTGCCTGATAGCTCTGAACGACGGCTCGTGCCGACTTTACGCGGGCCTCCTGGAACGGAATCTGGGAAGTCGTGCTTCGAAGTTCCTCTTCCGCATTGATAAGGTTCGCCAATGCGTCATTGACATTCGATCGCGCAGCCGCAATGTCGTTCTTATACTTGTCGATCGTGGTCTGAGGATGGGTCGAGTCTGCCTCGAATCGCCCAACGACAGGGACGATCATGTTGAGGTACTCCTGCACCTCGGCAAGGTTGCGCTTGGTGTCTCGGATCGTCTCGTCCGTAAAGTTGTCCTTGGTGGTAGTCTGCGCCCACTGCTGCCACTTCTCAAGAAGCAGACCCAACTCGTATCGATCCTGGTTTATCTCCTGCCGCAGCTCATATCCGTCAAACAGGACGAAAATCTTAGGGAACCGAGACTGCGCGTCCTGGAAGAACTGGTCATTCTTGTTCTGAATCGCATCCTCAGCCATGATGTAGGCGTTCTGGATCTCGCGAGCCAGCTGGTTCTTCTTGGTCTCAACCTCCGTCAGACCAGAACCCTCTTGTCGCTGATATTCGTTAAGTTTGGCAATCTCGGCATCCAGGTCACCCTGAGCCTTGAGCACGTTTGCTGAAATAGTTCGAGTATCAAGCGTTGCGATGACGCTTCCCTGAGACGCCCACTCCCCGGCCTGCTTGGAGACGCTCGCCACTCGTCCGGACATCTCGAACGAGAGCTCAACCTCCTCCTGGGCAACGACTGTTCCGGCAACCATGACGCCGGTCGCCGCCAGATTGTCAGACGTAAGCGTATACAGCTCCTCGCCCTCACCCTTGCCCCTGAGAGCAAAGAAGGCGATAAGCGCGATGATAATAATGGTTCCAATAATAGCCTTCTTGCTCTTGAGAAACTTCCAGAGCTTGGTCCTGAATTTCATATGCAAAACTATAGCATTTGAATATTCAAAAATAAAGAATATCTTGTTCTTTACTTTTTTGTAAAATACTGCAAAATATGCGCCAGGTACACGTCAAGCACCCTATGAAAAGAACTTTGGGAATACACGAAGCCCAAGAGGCTCAGAAACAGGTTGCCATCCTCATGGCTCTGCTCATTGCCCACGTAGCCCGTCCGTCCAGTCCGCACATCAAGCAAAGGCTGGTCCAACAGGCGGAAGCCCTGGGAGAAAAGCCGCTGCAGATAACGAGCAGGCGCATCGAGCAGCTTGTATCGAAAGACCCGCTGCTTTGGCTCAAGCTGCTGCGCACCATCAGAAGCGGAGCTTACGATACGGAGACACTTGTAGAACTGGGTCTCCTCGAACGAGGCGCCGATTTCGTCAAGGTGCGCAGCACCCTCTGCGACAGCGTCATGAGAACGTCGCCGTATCCCGATGCCACGTGGGTCATGAACGAGTGGAGCGTAAGCGATCGATTTCCAACCCAGACCGTCCTGTATGGCAGGATGAGCAACCTGGCGTTGGCACGTACCGGCAGCAGAGGCAAGCGCAAGCTGTCAGTGATCGAGCACGCAGGCCGAGCAAAGGCAGTGCATTTCGAGCAGGACATTATGTAACCCATGGAACTTCAAAGGCCGGAGCGCAACAGCGCTCCGGCCTCTTCCTTTTCTAGAACAGCGCTCGTCCGGTCATGTCGAGCGGAGGCTGGATATCAAGCAGCCTCAGGACGGTCGGTGCCAGATCCTGCAGCGACCCCTCACTATGGAGCGGTTCGCTGGTATTGGTAATGATGCACGGCACGCGATTCAGGGTATGCGCGGTATGCTTGTCACCCGTCTCAGGGTTTACGTTTACCTCAGCGTTGCCATGGTCCGCGGTCACGACTGCCACTCCTCCGCGGTTGTGAAGCGCGTCGCAGACGCGCTTGAGCTGCTCGTCCACAGTCTCCACTGCAGTGATGATCGCCGGCACGTTCGCCGTATGTCCGACCATGTCAGGGTTGGCAAAGTTTATGAAAATGAACTCGACTCCCGCCTCGATGCGTGCGATCGCCTCGTCAGCGATCGACTCGGCGCGCATCTGCGGCGCCTCATCATGCGTCCTCACGTCCTTTCGGCTTGCCAGCAGCACGTGCTCCTCTCCTGGGTGCGGCTCCTCGCGTCCCCCGTTGAGGAAATACGTCGCATGCGGAAACTTCTCAGTCTCGGCAATGTGCGCCTGTCTTTTTCCGGCCAGCGACACCTCGTTGGCAAGCGTCGTCCTGATGATGCGCGGTGGAAACGCCACGGTTACATCGAGATCCTTCTGGTATTCGGTCAGCGTTACGATGTGCAGGCCGAGCGCGCGCTTCTTCTCGACAAGTCGCTGGGTAAGCATGCGAGCTCGGTCGGCGCGGAAATTGAACACGAACACGCCGTCACCCGGCCGAAGCGGCGCCTTGACGATCGAGAACGGTTCGATGTGCTCATCGGTCCTCCCTTCTGCGTGCTGACGCTTGAGCTCGTCGATCGGCGCGAGCTGGCACAGTCCGTTCTTGCACTCAAAGACATGCTCCTCGAACTGCTGCAGCCGATCCCAGTTATTGTCTCGGTCCATCGAGAAGAATCGCCCGGTCACAGACGCGATGGTTCCAAAGTTCAGCTCCTGGCAGAG
>CBKWTF010000053.1:0-5047 GCA_966677695.1 uncultured bacterium
GCCCCAGCGCCTCGCAATTGCGAGGCGCTTACTCGTGCAAAGCGGGTTTTTCGGCAAAACCCCACCTGAGCTTCTGGCCCCTCATGAACGGGAACGCCTGCTCTCCGGCAACGTCATACGTCAGGGGCACCTCCCATTCCTCACGCACCAGCCTGATGCGCCTGGTTGCGGAAGGCAGGTTGTGCAACCTCCTGGCATTGTTGCTGACGAAGTTCTCGAAGATCCCTATGCCGTAAGGTCCCGAGATGATGTCGTCCAACGCGTGAGCGCACAGCGGAGCCAGAAACGGCGCCACGAACGCACCGCACGCACAACAGCCCTTGTCGACGTTCTTCCGACCGCTCGGATGAAACGCCGAATCGCTGCCGAGCATGACCCATGGATAACCTTTACGGATCAGGTCGAGCAGCACGTGCCGGTCAAGCTTAGACTTGATCGGCGGCTTGCACACCGCCGTCACGTCACCGTGGTCCATGTCATCGTCGAAGATGAGGTGGTGCGCTGTCAGCGTAACGTAGAACCGGTTCGGGAACTGCTTTGCCCACTTTTCCCAAATCGGCACGCACCGCGCGTCCGTTCCGTGTTCCCAGACAATCGTTGCCTTGGTATGTTCCAAGAACAGATCGACGTATGAGATGAACAGGTACTCGGCGTCACGGCCGCTGATGTCAAGCAGCGGGTGCTCAGGATGAACGTGGCACATGATGCCGACCTCGCCGCACTTTTCGATCAGCTCGGTCATCCAGAAATAGTTCCGGATTCCCTCGCTCGAATTGGTCGTTCGGTTGAGCGGGTACAGCTTGGCATTCTTGATGCCGGCGGCAGCCGCCTTCTCGATTTCCCCAACGGTCGTGCTCTCGGTCAGCATCAGGAACTTGATGATTCCCAGGGTGCCGACCGATTTGGCCGGCAACAGCCTGCGGGCATTTTTCTCGTATTCGAGCACCGCCTCTGCCGTCGTCAGGCCAGGAGTCGTGTTGGGCATGGCACCGACATAGTCGGCACCTCCCGTTACGGAGTATTCGAGCAGGGCCGCGACGACATCCCCTTGCCGGAGATGGACGTGCGGATCGGCCAGGCATGGAATTTCAATCACCTTGGTTGTTGGTTTCATGGTGCCTTAGTCGTTTCCTTCAGAACGAATTTGGTTGGTTTGCATGGATTCGTGAACAGGGTCCACGGCTTGAGCCAGATCGGATAGGACGGGAGATGGATGGTTCCAAAACTGACCGCCTCAGCGCCGAGACTTCTGACCTTCGCCATGTCGTCGTACTCCATCACGCTTGGCGCGATGACAGGAAGCGACCCTTGAGCAGCGAGCTCTCGGACGGCCTTCCAGTTCAGTTTCTGGGCGGGACGTCCTGAGACGCCCCCGCCGCCGCCTTGGACTTTTTTCTCAAGTCTCCAGAGCGGACTCACCTTCTTACCGAAGACCTTGGCCCACGGTATGCTGTTGATCGAAATCGCTTCCGCGGTTCCGACAAGGCCCGCGGCAATTTCAAGATACGGCTGGTCGACCGACACCTTGACGATGATCGGGTGCCGAGACACGGCCTTTACCGCCTTGACCGCCTCGATAACCTCGGCGGCCGCGGACAGCGCATGGCCGGTATTCGGGCAGGAATAATTGACCTCGAGGGCGACAAACGGGACATCGTCCAGCTTGCGCGCCATCTTGACCAGCTCTTCCTTTGTGCCGAAAATCGATCCGACGATCCTGTACCTGCAGAAGTCAATCTTGGGCTTGATCTTGTCGTACCATCTCTGGACTCCCATATTGGTCAGACCGACCTTGTTGACGGCGCCGCCCTCAATGAGCGCGACGCAACTCCACGGACACCACCACCTCATGTTTCCCTTGCGCGGATCCCACGTCAGGGTTTTCAGAACGACGGTGAACAGCTCAGGCTTGATAAGTCCGAGCGCAACGAGCGGACGCTCCCACAACCACCCCTTGCCATCAAAGGCCAGGGCTCCGCTTGCGACCACGTGGGACATGCGGTGGAGGTTGGAAAGCTGGATTCCTGGAATCTCTTTCATGAGTGTTAAGGTTCTAGTTTAGCTAGGCGTTGGCCGCCCGCTTTCTGTGCCCAACACTACTTGAAATGAGACCACAAATCAACGTGTCCTATTTTCTCCTCATAAGGCGAACCAGCGCGTACTTGCCCGATCCAAGAGTCACGAGCGCGATGGCGGCAAGTCCGAGTACGAAGGTGTACTCGTATCCGCCGTTCGCCAGGCTGAATCCCGCCGCCCAGTGCACCTTGATCGTCGCGACGGTCATGATGATCGCCAGAAGAATCGACGCGACGCGGACGTACAGTCCAAGAACCAGGAGGATTCCTCCGATCAGTTCGGTATACATCACGACGTATGCCAGAAATGCCGGAATGCCGATAGCCGCGAATCCAGTCACGACCACGTCGACCATCTGCAGCTTCAGCCACCCCGCGTAAATAAACACCACACCAAGCGCAATTCGGATTAGGAGAATCCCAAGATCCGGATTGTGCAGCTTGTCCAAGTACTTTTTCATATACTGCTTGTTAAGTTTCCGATAATTACTGCTGCTTTGTCGCGCAGTTCACCATCCATTGTACACCGAACTTGTCCTCGAGGCTTCCGAAGTAGTCTCCCCAGAACATGTCCGCAAGCGGCATGTCGACCGTACCCCCTTCCGCCAATGCGGCAAAGATCCTGTCTGCCTCTTCCCTGGTATCGGTCTGAATCGAGATGAAGGTATTGTTTCCCATGTTGAGCGTATGACCCATGGACGGAAGGATGTCCGTACCCATCAGGACATGGCCCGGTGACACCTCGATCGACGCGTGCATCACGCGGTTCTGTTCCTCGGCCGGAAGCTTGTCAGCCTCGGGCGTGTCCTTCATGTACTGAATGAACATGTTTTCAAGTCCAAACGCGGACCTGTAGAACGTGAACGCCTCCTCGGTCGTTCCGTCAAAATTAAGATATGTATGTAGTTTCATCATGTATAAATACGTTAGGTGCTAATCGGCAGTCTCAGCCAAAGCCTTGACCTTGGCCAGTGCCTTGTCCCACTGGACGTCCAGTCCGCCAAACCATTCCTCGATCATTTCCGAACTCACGTCGAGTCTGGTGGTCATGTCGTCGATCGGCGTAAGCACGTAGGACTCGTGCGCCTGGAGCATTTCCTTGGCCTCCGGGCTTTCTGTATCAGTCTGACCGTTGGCATACAGCGCCGTGTATCTGAACTCCACCTCTTCGTTCGGCACGCTCTTGGTTACGACTGCAACAAGGCCCATTCCGCTGCTATCCTTGAAGGTGACCTGGCTTCCTTCGCTCCAATCCGTCCCCTCAAAGTGAGAACCCTCCGAGAACTCGCCCGCCCAAATCCTATACGTTCGATCGGTAAGCAGAACGTTCCATACCTTCTCGGGTGTCGCGTTGATATCAATCGACTTTACTAATTTTTTAAGCATTGCGTATTGTTTAGTTACTAATGCACACAGTATAGCATCGCACGCTACGCATATTGGCCACGCGCCTTGTTGCGCACAATCTTAAGCAGCTCGAACAGCGTATTCATATAATGGCTCAGCCGAACCTTTGACCCGTCCGGATTGTTCCATTCCACCGGCATTTCCTTGACGGTGAGCCTGTTCATCTGCGCAATCACCAGAAGCTCGATGTCGAACGCCCAGCGGTCAATCGTCTGCTTGGAAAAAATCGTCTTTGCCGCCCGTGCGGAAAAGAGCTTGAAGCCGCGCTGGGTATCGTATACTCCGAGCGCGGTCACGCTGCGGATCAGGATCTTGGAAACGGAACTCAGCAGCCGTCGATACCACGAGCAGTGATGCGCGTTCTTCTGGAAGGCGATCGAACCGATAACCACATCCGCTCCGTGTCGCGCCTTTCTGAGGAACTTCCTAACCTCACTGATATGTACGGAATTGTCCGCGTCCATGAAAAGCCGGAACTCTCCGCGCGCCGCCCGCATTCCGCGGCGGACGGCATATCCCTTTCCCCTGTTGCGCCCATAGTTCACGACCCTCATGTTTCTGATCTTGTGCTCAAATTTTCGGAGAACCGAGAGCGTATTGTCCGGTGAGCCGTCATTTACGACAATGATCTCGTATCCATATGCCTGCTTGCGCAAAAACCGGTCAAGGCTCTTGAGCGTCGACCCGATTCTTCGGGACTCCTTGTATGCTGGCACTATCACTGAAAGGTATGTTTTCATGATTCGTGTTCTTAAAGACAATAAATTTGTAACCGGCAAAGTTCCACATGAGCGCACCGAAGGTTCCCACAAGTCCGGAGGCCTGAACGACGGCCATCTGCATCTGGGCGAACATGCGCATACCCGAAAGGATATGGAACGCAAGAGACGCACACGCCGTATTGATGAGCAGGCCGACCATGCTTACGACCGTAAAGCGAATTTTTTCCGAAACTCCCTGATGGGCCTGGCCCGACTTCCGAAATACCCAGTACTTGTTCAGGAGATAGCTGTTGGCGAGAGCGCACAGAAACGAAACGGTCTTGCAGGCTGCGAACTGCAGGCTGCTGACAGGCACGCCGATCATGTGGGTCAATATTCCAAGTACGGTCAAATCGATGGCGGTATTCAGAATGCCAACCAGAAAGAATTTGCCGAACTGTGCCATGGCAGTACTTAGAACGTTTGAGGGCTGAAAACGTTACAGAACGTAAAGAAGTGAATTCTGATGATGCATGTAATATTTCATATCCTGGTTCGTCTTAGGAGGGTATAACAATGGAGATATGCAAGAAACTAAGCGCGTTTCCACTCTGATAGCAATAACGAGCGCAACGGCCTTGGCGGTCCTTCTCATCGCCGGGGTGCTCTTGTTTAAGAAGCTTACAACGGAAAGTCCGGAGGTATTCTCCGGACGAACCATGGTTGAATCTCTTTGGGAACGCTATAAGCGCGACTTCCTCGAGCAGGACACGCGGCGTGCGCTCGACCATGACCAGGACGGCATTACCACCTCGGAGGGCCAGAGCTATACCATGCTGCGCGCGGTATGGATGGACGACAAGG
>CBKWTF010000054.1:0-4961 GCA_966677695.1 uncultured bacterium
AGCATATCACGGATGCAATCAAGGAAAACTAAAGATATACTAAAGTCATATGAAACCGCTGACACCAGAGGAAAAGCGAGTCATCGAGGACAAGGGCACAGAGATGCCGTTTACGGGCAAGTACGACAAGCACTTTGAAGAGGGCACGTACCTGTGCCGGAAGTGCGGGGCTGAGCTGTACGTATCCGACAGCAAGTTCGATTCCGGGTGCGGATGGCCCTCGTTTGACGATGAGGTTCCCGGGGCCGTGGCGCGCACCCTCGATGCCGACGGCAGGAGAACCGAGATTACGTGCGCCAACTGCGGCGCGCACCTCGGGCATGTCTTTGAGGGGGAATATCTTACGCCCAAGAACGTGAGGCACTGCGTAAATTCCGTATCGCTCGAGTTTCGTCCCAGATAAGAATCCCTCTCGGCACGTTTGTGAAAAACTGAATGCGCATCCTGGCATTCTCTTGCTATACTTGAGTCAATCAGATGAACTATATTTCAACGCATAAGCTGAAGTCTTTTTTGGTCATAGCCTTTTGCTTTGTCCTGTTTGTCGCGCTGTCGCAGAGCAAGGAGAAGGAAGTGATATTCGTGCCGTATACCGGCGACACCGACTCGTTCGTAACTGCGCTCGCAGAGAAGGGGCTTGTCCAGAACAGGTTCTCGGAGATGGTGCTCCGGGTCATGCTTGCGCTCAAGGGCGACATCCAGCCGGGAGGGTACGAGTTTACGAGGGGCATGGGCGCTGTTTCCACCGCACTTTCCGTCAGCGAGCCCCAGTATGAGTACATTCTGATCTTTGACGGATTCCGCAAGGGACAGATCGGCGAGATCATCGGGGAGAAGCTTGAGTGGTCGCAGGAAAAGATCGCAGAGTTCGGCGAGACCGCCCAGATCTGCAGCCTTAAGGGAGACGAGGGGTTTCTGGCATCCGGAACGTACCTGATCCACAAGAAAGAGGACATAGAGGTCGTGCAGGAGACCATGCAGAAGACCTTTGACGAGGTTCTTGCGGAGCTCGGCATCAACGAGGAGGCAGTGTCGCTTTCCGACGTCATCACCATCGCGTCCCTGATCCAGCGTGAGGCTGCCGGGAAGTCCGACATGCGGCTCATCTCAGGCATCATTCACAACCGACTTGAGATCGGCATGCCGCTCCAGATCGACGCGACGCTGCAGTATGCGCGAGGTACGGAAGGAAACTGGTGGCCGGTACCGCGACCGGAGGACAAGAAGATCGACTCGTTCTTCAATACCTACATGTACGAGGGGCTTCCGCCCGCACCGATTGCCACGCCCGGAAAGGAGGCCATCAGAGCCGCGCTCAACCCGATCATTACGGACTGCATGTTCTATCTCCACGACAGCCGCAAGAACATCCACTGCGCTACGAACTACGAGCAGCACAAGAAGAACATCGCCTATTACCTAAAATAGCCCGCATATCCTCAAAAAAACAGGCATGAACGGGCAGGTTCTCTTTTTTGCCGGTATGGTGTACACTCTATGCACCATGTTTAATTTTGTAATGAAGCAAATGATCAAGCGGCAGGTCAAGGATATGCCGCAGGAGCAGCAGGAGATGATTATGACCCTGGTTGAGAACAACCCCGAGCTGCTCAAGACGATCTCGACCGAAATCCAGGCCAAGATCAAGAAGGGGGTCGACCAGCAGGCCGCGATGATGCAGGTCATGATGGACCACAAGGACGAGCTCCAGCAGACGCTGCTCAAGCATAAGAAATAAACGCCATGTCTCTCTCAATCGGAATCGTCGGCCTGCCGAACGTCGGCAAGTCAACGCTATTTAATGCAATCACCAAGAAATCGGTTCCTGCCGAGAACTACCCCTTCTGTACGATCGATCCTTCCGTAGGAATCGTGCCTGTTCCCGATGAGCGAATCGATTTGCTGGCCAAGCTAAGCGCCTCGGTGAAGACCGTTCCTGCCGTCGTGGAGTTCACCGACATCGCGGGGCTCGTAAAGGGGGCCGCCGAAGGCGAGGGGCTTGGAAACCAGTTCCTCTCGCACATTCGAGAGGTGGACGCCATCTGCGAGGTGGTCCGAATCTTCGAGGACTCGAACATTACGCACGTGCACGGGGAGGTGAATCCTCTGTCGGACGTCATGGTCATCAACTACGAGCTCGTGCTGGCGGACCTCTCAACCGTAACAAAGCGGCTCGGTAACCTAATGAGGGACGTGAAGAGAAACGATGCGGCAGCAATCAAGGAGCACAACGCGCTTGCCAAGATTGAGGAGGCGCTCAAAAACGGAAGATTTGCAAATCAGGTCGAACTGACCGACGAGGAGATTCCGTACGTGAAGGCGATGCATTTTCTTACTGCCAAGCCGATCATGTACGCGCTCAACAAGAAGACCGGCGGCAACAATTTGGACGACAGCAACGACCCGAGATACCGTGAGCTGATTGACTATATCGAGGAGCGCGGCTCACATTACACCAAACTTGATGCGGGAAGCGAGCTCGAGATCAACGAGATGGATGAGGCGGAGAAGACAGCATTCAAGGCTGAGATGGGAATCGACGGAGGCCTGAACGAACTCATCCTCAAAGGGTACGAGATCCTGAACCTGATCACGTACTTTACGACCGGAGAGACCGAGACCAGGGCATGGACCGTGAGGCGAGATTCGACCGCGCCCCAGGCCGGAGCGGCGATCCACTCTGACTTTGAGACCAAGTTCATCCGAGCCGAGATCGTTCCCGCCAAGGACCTGATTGAGTGCGGATCGTATGCCGCCGCCAGGGAAAAGGGCGTACTCCGAACCGTTGGCAGGGACTATATCGTCCAGGACGGCGACGTGATCGAGTTTCGCGTGTAGCAACAGAAAAACCCGAGCGCGTGAGCGCTCGGGTTTTTTGATTGAACAAACTATCTTAGGACTGGGCCCGATGGAACTTGTTCCGGTAATACTTGCAGTAGCCCGTAACTATCGCTGCGGCTACGCATCCGATTTTCCAGGCGGCCCTCGACATGCCGAGAAAGAGCCAGACCAGGCCTAACTTTTTGGCAAGACAGTACAGATGGTGGTCGTCGTGCTTCGAGCAGGCGTCAAGCGTAAGCTTGTTGCACGGCTTGAAGGTGCATCCCCATGCCCACACGAGGGCATAGAAGGGAGCGACCGGAACAAGCGACGTGGCAACCAGAAACAGGACATCCTCATGGCTCATCAGCAGAAACCCGGTACCGAACCGGTCGTCGAACGACGTGGCCCAGTATCTGAGGGAGACGATCCAAATAGTGAGGGTCAGAAAGAACTCCGTAAAGTTCTTTGCGATCTCTCGACACTTTGCCCTGTCCCGCCCAATCTGTGCCGTCGTGAGTTCATCCCTGAGTTCCAGGGAGGCCAGGCACCGGGTGCAGGAGATTCCGAATACGGTTGCCGTAACGATGAAGTACCACTTTGTTGCAAGCAATGCGATTGGGTTCATATATAGAAAGAAAGTTCGGTCTACACAATATAATCTATATCATTTTTGTCAAAAGAAGATCGTAGGTCACATTTAGGAAGTGTATAACGCTTTTGAATTATGCTGGCAGGAATTTATACTTGATATATGAAAAACTTAAAGAAAAATGTATCGACCGTGTGGGCGTTTGCCATAATTGTGGTCCTTGCGATCGCAGTCGGAGCATACGCTTATACGGCCTCAAAGAATGGATGGGAGATACTGAACGTGACTGAAAATCTTAAGATGCTGAATGATGTACCGGATAATCAGCCGGAATTACCGGTGCGAAATCCGGAAACACCGGTAGCCAGTGGAATGAGGGTTATTGAGGAAGAAAACTACAGCCTGAGCTATTCTTCTGCACTGGCAACCGAGGTAAACGTCGTCGAGGAGCTTCCAGACAACCGGACCGCTCAGTTCTCAGCGCGAACACTTATTGGAAATGACAGATACGCCACGCTCGGAGAGCCTAACTGTTACTATGGTCAGAGCGGCGAGCCGTCAGACTGCAGGGCTGAGCGAGAGAACAGAGTCTCATTTTTCGTGGCGAACAAGTCCGTTGACGAGCTTACTGATTCCTACGACACCGTACTGCTTACCGCGACCAGCGTAGCGGGACGAAAATCCGTTCTGTACAGAATCGGAGCAGAGGGTGAGGGGGTCGACGTGTACTTCGTGCCGATCGACGAGAACAGGACGTTCGTCGTAAAGCGATTCTACAATTCTACGGGATTCCCGACAAAAGCTCAGTTCGACCAGATTCTCGCAACCGTAAAGATTACGGAGTAGGGAACCGAACAACTGAATACGACTTGCGAACGGGCCCTGCCGCAGAAGCGGCAGGGCCCGTTCGTCTTATAAAAACCAAAACACTTATTCATTTTGTCAACAAACACCCGAAATGCTATACTGGGCACCATGAATTCATACGATCACAAGGGGATTGAGGCCAAGTGGCAGAAGCAGTGGGAGGACGCCAGGCTGTTCAGAACTCCTGAGAATCCGCAGGACAAGATGTACATGCTGGTAGAGTTTCCGTATCCGTCCGGTGATCTCCATGTCGGACACTGGTATGCCTTTGCCGTAACCGACATCTTTGCGCGCTACATGCACCATATCGGCAAGGACGTCATATTTCCGATCGGGTTCGACTCGTTCGGACTTCCTGCCGAGAACGCAGCCATCAAGCGGGGCCTTAACCCGAAGGACTGGACCTATTCGAACATCGACTTCATGGTGAACCAGGTCAAGAACATGGGTACCATGTTCGACTGGGACCGGAAGGTCGTGACAAGCGACCCTGAATACTACAGGTGGACGCAGTGGCTTTTCCTTCAGTTCCATAAAAAGGGCTTGGTAAAGCACGAGAAGACCCACGTAAACTGGTGCCCTTCGTGCAAGACCGTACTTGCAAACGAGCAACTTGAGGGAGGACTCTGCGAGCGGTGCGGAAGCGTCGTCGAGCAGAAGGAGATGATGCAGTGGAACATCG
>CBKWTF010000055.1:0-4956 GCA_966677695.1 uncultured bacterium
GGGCTGACGTCGAGTCCGGTGTAGCGCGTGGCCAGGCGGTCGACCGTTTCCTCGATCGACTCGCCGTAGATGTGCAGGCACTCGTCCTCCTCGACGCTCGTAAGCACGGTCACGCCGAGCACCTCCGTCCTTGGCAGTCGAGCCTTGAGAGCGGCCATCGCCGCCGAGCCCGTATTGCACATGACCGTGAGGATCTCGGGTGAAATCTCGGAGATGAGCGTGCCGTCGGTACTGAGCGTCTCGGAGATGTCGTTGAGCTTGAGGTCCGCGAAGACCGCCAGCCCTCTCATCCTGATGTCCTGCACGAGCTCGTATCCGATCGCTCGCAGGCCGCTGTTGACCTTGATGGTCACGCCGGTTTCGGACAGCTCATCGGCAAGGGCAAGAATGCGATCCCGCACCTCGACCCAGCCGTGTCCTCCTCCCCGCTTGGTCTCGGGCTTGAAGTCCGCCGCGACGATCAGTCGCTGGGTGGGTGTCAGTCCTGTCGGTTTCATGTCGGTTTGTTCAGTATGTTTCGTTGAGCCTCTGCCAGTTGTCGAGCGCCTTCGGCCGGATGGCCTCGGATCCCCGCTTGCAGAGCGGGCACTCCTCGCTGTCCCAGGTCTTCATTTCCCGGTGGATGAGCGAGACGATCTGCCTGCCCTGATAGGTATCCTGGCCCGATCGATTGACCAGCACCAGGACCTTGTCGTATACGCGGGCGTCCGCCCGGATGATCGCGTCGATCGTGAGGCCGATGCTGCCGCCGGTCGTAAAGACATCCTCGAACACGACCGCAAGGTCGCTTGGCTTTATGCTCGTGCGCTTGAACGCCATGATCTTTCCTTCGGCCGTCTCGTCTTTTTCGACATAGGACCGCAGGCACGGCGTGGTATTGGCCCTGTTCTGAGAGAAGACCAGTGCCATGTGGTGCGCGAGCGTAATTGCGCCCATGGCCGGTCCGACGATCCTGTCGACGAACGGCGCGGCGGTTCGGTCGTCACGCACCGCGCAGAACTTCTCGAACAGGTCCTTGCACGCCCAGTCGATAAGGACCGGGTTCTCAAGGACCAGCTCACTGTTGAAGAATCCGTCGGAGTGCTTTCCTGAGGTCAGCAGCGCGTGCGGCTGTCTCGGGTTTCCGCCGTGGAACCAGATCGCATCGCACTTGCGGTACGTATCGATCCACTCGTCTTGGGTAAGCAACATGTGTTTTTCAAGGTTCGAATGATGCGCATTGGGGCTGCGCGTGGCCCGTGTGAACTCTGTGGCCCACATTACTCGAATCGAGGTCCGAAATCAAATAATAAAAACGGGCGGCACCATGGGTGCCGCCCGTAATCGCAACTCAAACCACCAACCAGGAAAATGTTCGATTGCTTTCATAATCATACATTTTCAGGGAAAATGCAAGCCGTCAGATGTCTTTGCCGATGACCGCCTGCTCCCCGGTCGGAGAGGTGACGATCACGGTCTGGGCGTCGGACCGCGAAACCGAGTGCAGGTCGTCGTTCAGCCTCTTGTTCTCCTTTCGGAGCGCGGAGATGGTCATGGCGTTGGCAATCGCTCCCGGGATGGAAACGAGCGCCGCGATAACAAGGCCGACAAGAACGGAAATCGCGATCAAAAGCGCAAGCGATGCGGTAATCTCCCAGGACAGAAACGTGACAGTTACCGGAAAGACGTTCTGCAGCGCGAAGATAACCGAGAGTCCGCCGACAACCAGTCCGAGAATAAGCGAGAGTATCATGGTGACTATATGGTGTTAGGATCCTGACGGTCAAGCTTGGCTGCCGCTTCGGTCGTAGAGACCGTGCGCCCCATCAGGAAGAGCTTGATGATTCCGATCGCGATAACCCAGTAGACGAGCATCGCAAGCAGCGTCGTCCATTCGAACACGCTGCCCTCGACGACCCGGGTACTGCGGAATACCGCAAGAAACGGCGCAACGAATAGGTACGTCAGGTTGTAAATAAAGCTGGTAAATCCCGCGGCAGCGTTCGCTCCGAGCAGTTTGAGCACGAAGCGGAACGCGAGCAGCACCTCTATCACCCCAAGAACGTACCAGACTACCTGCGTTCCCCGGTAGAGCGGCTTGGTTCGTGGCGAATTGTATGATGATTCCATGTTTATTTTGTTATGACTGGTAAACCTATATTCAGTATACACCCGCGAATGATAAGTCAACCCCGGAAAATATTCGTTGTTGCCTCCAAAAAAATCTGGGGTAGTATTACGAAATACTTATTTTTTAAACAGTACGCATGAAAACCTTTTATCACATCCTTGCCAATACCCTGTTTGTCTCCGTCGTGAACTTCTTCGTCTGGTTTGCACTGACCTTCTGGCTGTACCTTGAGACGCAGTCCGTACTTGCGACCGCGTATATCGGAGGAGGATTCATGGTCATCTCTTCCCTCTCGAGCTTCTGGTTCGGAACGATCGTCGATCATCACAAGAAGAAGAACGTCCTGGTCGGTGCGACCGCGCTTAACTTTGTCTTCTTTGCCGCAGCGTTCGCGCTCTACCTGCTGACTCCGGAAGAGGCGTTCTCGACCATCGCCAGCCCGTTCGTATGGATCCTGTCTCTTTCCCTTCTGGCCGGGGTAATCGCAAGCAACATCAGGGCCGTCACCATACCGACGCTCGTAACGATGCTCGTTGAGGAAGACAGGCGCGACAAGGCCAACGGCATGTCGGGAATCGTCATGGGAATCTCCTCGTTCGGCGCAGGACTGACGAGCGGAGTCGTGCTCGCCTATGCGGGAATGTTCTGGGTGCTTCTGGCAGGAGTCGCTCTTATCCTGGTAGCGTTCGCCCACCTGCTGTTCGTTCCCATTCCCGAAAAGGAGATCGTGCATACGGAAGATGCGCCAAAGGTTATTGACATACGAGGAACCGTCAACGCCATCAGGAGCGTGCCGGGACTGTTTGCGCTCATCTTCTTCACCACGTTCAACAATTTTCTCGGCGGAGTGTTCATGGCGCTGATGGACCCGTACGGTCTCAGTCTCATGCCGGTGCAGGCATGGTCTATCCTGTGGGCGTTCCTCAGTCTCGGGTTCATCTTCGGCGGAATCTACATTTCCAAAAAGGGACTCGGATCAAGGCCGCTTAAGCGCCTGTTCATGGTAAACATCATCAACTGGATCGCCTGCCTCCTGTTCACCATCCAGCCGTCCATCATCCTACTGACGGTCGGAATTCTCGTCTGGACCAGCCTTGCGCCGTTCGTCGAGGCAACCGAGCAGACCATCATCCAGAAGGTTGTGCCGTTTGAGCGCCAGGGACGGGTATTCGGATTCGCGCAGAGCTTCGAGACCGCCGCGATGCCGATCTCCGCGTTCGTCGTCGGATCGCTAGCCGAGTTCTACTTCATCCCGTTCATGTCAGAGGGAGGCGCAGGAGCACGGCTTGTCGGCAGCTGGTTCGGAATCGGAGCGGGCCGCGGAATCGCACTCGTGTTCGTGGCCACCAGCATTGTCGGGCTGATCGTAACGCTTGTCGCCATGCGCTCAAGGTCATACAAGCTGCTTGCCAGAAGGTATGTCGAGACTCCGGCTCAGCCTGAGCAGACAGCGGCCACAGCCTAGCGTATGTACATCCATGTCAAAGTAAGGGCCGGAGCAAGAAGCGAGCAGTTCGAGAAGGTCGGACGGGACCACTTTGCCGTGATCGTAAGGCAGAAGGCCGAACGAAACCAGGCAAACATACGGGTTGTTGAACTTGTCGCCGAGCACTTCGGCATTTCCGTAAAGTCAGTGCGGATCGTGTCAGGCCACCACAGCCCGTCCAAGCTGCTGGCGATACCGGACATATGCGAGGCCCGATAGTCCCCTTACCTTTTTGGCATAAATAGTGTATAGTGTCCGCATATGGCAAAAAGACAAAGCGCAAACACGACGATGAAGACGTCGCGATCGAAAAAGACCAAGAAGCGACTTGCTGCAAAGCGAGAGATGCTCGCGGCAAAGGCTGCTAAGAAGCGAAAGTAGTCGGTTCGAACGAAGGGCCGGCCCCACAGGGGCCGGCCCTTCTGCTCTACTTAGGCAATGAAACATCGTATGGCCCGGCTGGGCAAAAAGCAGCGTATCGGCATCTGTATCGGCGCCCTTCTCCTCCTTTCGGTCTCCGCATACGCGTTCGTGACGCGCGACGCCCTGCTGAAAGTCCGCACAGAGCTTGCCTCAAGCACTGCCGCGTTCACCCAGAAGGTGTCCGAGATGGAAGCGCACATCGCCGACCTCAGCGAGAAGAACGTCACCCTCGAGTCCTTCCTTACCGAGGAACAGTTGCGAACGGCCGCGCTCGAGGCCGACCGAAAGCGCAACGAGCGCACCATCGACTCGCTCGAGAAGCTCACGACCTATGACCCTGAGCTTCTTAAGAAATACTCGAAGGTATACTTCCTCAGCGAAAACTATTCCCCGCCCGAGCTCGAGGATATCGATCCGCAGTTTCGCATCAGGCCGGACAAGGATCTGAAGTTTCTGGCCGAGGCATACCCGTTTCTCGAGGATCTCCTGGAAGACGCGAACGAGGAGGGAGTGGATCTTCGCGTTATCTCGGCCTACCGGTCGTTCGACGAGCAGATGAGACTCAAGTCCAGTTATGCCGTGACGTACGGAGCCGGAACCGCAAACCAGTTTTCCGCAGACCAGGGCTACTCGGAGCACCAGCTCGGAACGACCGTGGACTTCGGAACTCCCGAGGTGCCGGGAGCGTATCTCTCGTTTGAAAACACCGAGGCGTTTGCCTGGCTGAATGAGAACGCCCACAAGTACGGCTTCGTTCTTTCCTATCCCAAGGATAACAGCTACTACACGTACGAGCCCTGGCACTGGCGGTTTGTCGGCCGGGAACTGGCGGACGATGTCCATGACGACGGCATCTACTTCTACGAGATGGACCAGCGAGACATCGACGAGTACCTGATCAAGACGTTTGAATAGTGCCGAAGGCGGCGGGACCACA
>CBKWTF010000056.1:0-4891 GCA_966677695.1 uncultured bacterium
AGGGAGGGAAAAGAAACATCCGACAGCCCGACCAACACACCCCGGGGCCCTTTCCTATTTTACAGATCCGCAATCGGCTTGCGCACCTGTCCTCCGGTATCTCGGTCTCGTACGGTTACCGAGTCATCTGACAGCGAATCGAAGTCGACGGTGATACAGTAGGGCGTTCCAATCTCGTCCTGTCGTCGGTACCGCTTTCCGATGCTTCCCGACTCGTCATAGATCACACGAGCACCGGAATTCTTGAGTTTCTGGTATACCTCCTTGGCCTTCTCGACAAGCTCGGGCTTGTTCTTAAGGAGTGGAAACACGGCGTACTGGTACGGTGCCACGTCAGGATTGAACTTGAGGAATACGCGAGGCTCTCCTCCCAGCTCGTCCTCGGTATACGCGCTCACAAGCACTGCCAGTATCGTTCGATCAAGTCCGATGGACGGCTCGATAACGTGCGGGATGAATCGCTCCTTCTTTTCCTCGTCAAAATATGAAAGGTCCACCTTTGACACCTCACTATGGTTCTTAAGATCATAGTCGGTTCGGTATGCCAGTCCGTAGAGCTCCTTCTTTCCGAACGGCCACTGGAACTCGAAGTCGATGGTTCGCTTTGAGTAGTGCGCTCGGTCCTCGTCGGCAATCTCCAGCTCGCTCACCTTGTCACGGTCGATCCCGACCGCATCGATGAACGTCCAGATCATCTGCTGGAACTCGTTGAAGTATTTCTCCCAGTCCTTCTCGGCGATGAAGTACTCGACCTCCATCTGCGTCAGCTCCCGCAGACGGAAGATAAAGTCACGCGGCGCAATCTCGTTTCGGTAGGCCTTTCCGATCTGGCCGATTCCGAATGGCAGCTTCGGATGCATCGAGTCGAGCACGTTCTTGTAGTTGGTAAAGATTCCCTGCGCGGTCTCAGGCCGGAAGTAGGTCTTCGAATCCGCATCGACGTTCGCGC
Source organism: uncultured bacterium (assembly GCA_966677695.1). Taxonomy (GTDB): domain Bacteria; phylum Patescibacteriota; class Minisyncoccia; order Phycocordibacterales; family JAACPR01; genus JAULZV01. Next base: position 950 of record CBKWTF010000056.1, read on the forward strand.
CGACGAATGTCTGGAACATCATGTTGAACTGCACCACGTCACCAAGCGGATTGCCCTCGGGACTCTTGATCCCCTTCTCCTTGATCAGGGCGTCCATGTCCGCTGACGTAAGCCCGACGACGTCAACTCCGTTCTCCTCCAACAGGTGGTCGGCTCGGTACTTCTTCTGGGTCTTGAGATCCTCAACCATCGGATCCGCGAAGTTCGCGGCATGACCGCTGGCCTGATACACGCTGGGGTGCATCACGAGCGCGGCATCGAGCCCGTATACGTCCTCGCGTCCGTCCACGAACATGTCCCACCAGATCTTCTGGATGTTGTTCTTGAGAGCAACGCCGAGAGGTCCCGCGTCAAAGAATCCGGCCAGTCCGCCATAGATTTCCGATCCCCTAAAAAAGAATCCCCGTCGCTTCGAGAGCGAGACGATTTTCTCCATCAATTCGTGATTTTCGCCTGATTTCATAGACCTTACAATACCTTATTTTGGGATTTTTAAAAGGCGACAAGGACGAGATCCGGACCGGCCTAGCGAGACACCTGCGAGTCGTAGAATCCCTTGGCGTCCTCGGTCGCGGTTGAGATGCTCGGTCCGGTCTTGTTGATGTCCACCCCGGTAAAGGTGTCCGATCCGACAAACCGAAGGTCGTAGACGAGGTTCGGAGTCGAGCCGATCTGGCTTACGCTCGGAACGATCGATACCTGGAAGGAAATCCTGCGTGCCGCATTTCCCTCATACCCCGTCTTCTCATTGATCGTGCCGAGATTCCAGGTCAGCCGTCTGGTCGTCGAGTCATAGGTGAAGTTTTCCGTATTCGGAGCGAACCCGCCCTCATACGTCACGTAGTTCGGAAGCTGCATGGTAACCATTCCGTTCGCCACCTTGTTTGAGGTATTGGCGATCTCGATAACCGCGGTATAGGTCGTCTTCTGCTCAGCCTTCGGAGGAACAGGGCCGGTATTGGCAAAGGCATTTGAATAATATTCGCTCCACGCATCAATTGTCGCCTGCGTGTTGACTCGAATTGTCTTTACGATGGAGTTCTCGATCTGCTGCGGCACCTCGCTCTCGGGATTTCGGTTACCCTCCACGCGCGCGGTGAACTTGAGCTCAGGATTGACGGCAAGATACGAGGTATAGATGCCCAGCGGGGAGAAGTTGAACGAGACGAGTCCGGACGACCCGACCGGAATCGAGGAGAAGCCGCGCGTCGTGGTCGTATCCCATCGAATGGTGTTCGTCGTGGACTGGTAGAATCCCTCCGGCACCTGAACGGAGTTCTTGTTCAAGGCGGCACCCTCAAGGAAGAGCTCGAGTGCGACGTTGCGCAGCGGAAACTCCGTATTGTTCTTGAAGCTGATCTCCGTCTCATGGAGCACGTCCGGATCGACTGCGATGATCTCGCCATCCTCCCGATCAATCGAGAGCGCGAGCTCAAGGAAGGGACGGGCCAGCCCCACGGTCGTACCGGCGGAGGTGAAGACCACCTGCGGCTGGCCCGTCGCCTGGTCCTCGAGTCCGACCTTGAATCCGAAGTATCGCTCCTCGTTGTTCTGCCCTTCCAGCACTCCTTCCACGGTAAAGTTCACCACCTCCTTGGGCTCAAGCCTTGGGATCACCCAGGTTCGCTTGTCTTCCTTGGCAGGAAGGGACGACTTCTGCATCATGAAGCCGAACGGATAGGTAGCCTGCACGATGACGTTCTGCAGTGTCTGGGTCGAGTTGGAGACGATCTCGACGTTGAAGGTCATGGTCTGGCCGGACGTGAGCTCTCTCACGTTCGTCACGGTCAGACGCACCGGAGTAGACTGCAGTACGACCTCGAACTTCTTCTCCTTCTCAAATATAGTGCCGGAACCCTCGACGCGGTAGCTCAGCCTGACGGTAATCTCCTTTTTGTCTCCTTCTTCTCCGAACAGCAGGGCCGAATAGTTCTTCTTGGCGATCTGGCCGACCGCAATGCTCCCCATCTGCTCGCGGGTCCGCTCAAACTCCTGTCCGATATCCTGCACCGAACGCGTTCCCTCGGGCAACTCAAGCTCAATATCCACCGTCTCCATGTTCATGGCGTTCTCGTTCTTTACCAAAACGTCAAAGGCGAATTCCTCACCGGCACCGATAGTCAACGGCGCGTTCACCAGAATATCCACGTTCTGCGCGTCTACCGAATTTCCCAGAAACAGCTTCCAGCCAACGTATCCCAGCGCGCCCAAAAAGAAGATAAGGGCCAATATGAAAAACCGAACAAACCAGTTCTTCCTGGAAGTGTCGACGGCAAGGCTTGTCTCCTGCAGATCATGCTGCGCGGCTTGTCCCCAGTCGCGCGGTATCTCATGCTGCCTTTCCCTCAAGGGCTTGCGGGCTCGAGCCTGAAAGTCCGCGCTTGGAGAATAGAGCTTCTGCTCGAGCGAGTCGAGCCTGTTTGGCCTTTCAAAATCCGAGTCCGGGTTTGCCGCCGGACCTGCGCCCGGATTTGTTCCAAAGTTCTCTGGCATACGTGGTCTCATTGTATCACGGCCCGCCTGCTACAAGCCGCTTGTCCTGATGGCCGTGTTGATGAACGGCGTGATCTGCTTGAGGTTCTCGCGAATATACGTGTCGAGCTCCGCAGAATACGTATCCGTCTTGGCAAGCGGCTTGAGCGTCGCATGCTGCTCGATGTACCCGAGCTTCTCAAGAGTTTTAAATACGATGAATATCTCGAGCTGGCGGATGTCGTCCGACATCATCTCAGGAGACGCCATCATCTCGAGCTTTTCCTCTATGAAGTCAAAGAGGTCCGGGTGCGGCTCCTCACCGACATAGAGCCGTCCGACCAGGTGCAGGATGTTTGCCAGGGTCTGCCTCTGGGACTGCAGATGCGACTCGAAGTAATAGGACTTGAGAAAGGTGGCATTGGTCAGCTTCCAGCCGGTCTTGCCGTGGACCAACGAGAAGAACCCGAGCGACATGGACTGCAGGGCGAATCGAAGGCGCGAGGACTGCGTCCTGACACCGCTCGCCTTGGCAAACACAAAGCCGAACTCACGCGTAAACAGCGAGACAAGCACGTCCTTTTCTCCCACGTCCTCGGTTCGCAGGACGATGGCGGTTGTGCTGAACTTTGAATACATGAGGGTATTGTACTAGATACAAAAAGAAAACGCCCCGCGCAGCAATGTTGCGCGGGGCGTGGGAAATGAGAACTCAGGACTCGTCAACCTCGACATCGGTAAAGCAGAGCGCGAAAACATGGTCGCCGCCAAACCCTCCTTTTCCGCCAAAACTACCGAGGTTAAATGTCTGCTGATCTGCGAGAGTCCCAAGTACCGGTACCCAGAAATCCTGGTTAACCTGACACAATCTGTACGGATCGTCAAACGAGACGTAGTAACGCTCTTTCGACAGCTGTTCAAGCTTCTGCTGGATAACCAGCGAAAGTCCTTGGGCTCCGGTGAAAACCGCTCTCTCTGTGCGCAGGAAGTCCATCCATTGTTCAGCAGAGGTCGAGACCCCCCTAGGCGCAGTGAACGCACGGACCCGTAGCTTGTCACCCGGCCTCAGGATTCGAGTTGGCTTGGCGTAGTTCTGGTCAGTAATGTAATCCTGACACGATACGCAACCTTCATCGCGAAACCTCGCAAGACAACTCTCGTGCACGTATCCCTTCGGCACAGTGATAATTCCAAAATCAGCCGACAGGCTGAAGCCCATTAAATCCGGAGGAACCAGACACTTCTTCAGCACCTTCTTGAGTGCTCTTTGATTGTCCGTCCATCCTTGTGCGGTGATCACATCAATTTCACCCGGTCGGGGAAGTTGGCGCAAAACCGAGGCCTGCATTTCAATCCACCATCCTGGCACTGTTTGGTCATGGGCTGTACTCATGTGAGCTTTTCCCTTCTATTTTGTATATGTTCATACCGGAACTGCCGGCACAGCTACACGCATCATACGTGCTTTCG
>CBKWTF010000057.1:0-4760 GCA_966677695.1 uncultured bacterium
AATCAAGAAATAAGAGCTATGATAAGGGCATGAGGTATCTCATGCCCTTATTTTTGGTATTTGCGACCTGTGCCGCCTTCGTCCTGGCGCCGCATCGGGCTTTGGCATACGAGATGCGCGTTTCTCCGGACATTTCCATCAGCGAGAACTATATTTCCGAGGACAACCTGTACATGGCGGGTGTTCGCACCTTCTTCAATACGACTTACGAAAACGACGTAGTCTCGGTCGCTTTCGAGCAGATTATTCAGGGAACGATCTTCGGAGACGTGACCCTTATGGGCAACAAGCTGCAGCTGGGCGGCGAGATGTTCGACGACGTGCGCGTGATTGCCAATGACGTGCGCATATCGGGGGTGACCAACAAGGACCTGGTCATCGTCGCGAACCACGTGTCGATCGAGCAGGGCGCGATCGTAAACGGAGACACGCTCATTCTCGCCAACACCATCGATGCGAACGGGCAGTTCCTGGGGGAAAGCCAGCTGACGGCCAACAGGATTTCGGTTGGAGGATCGCTTGTCGGGCCGGCGACCCTGACGTCGCAGCGCCTGGACTTCGTGTCCGGAGCCAAGGTGCTGACTGACGTGTCGTACTTCTCACCTCAGCGGGCGACAATTGCGCAGGGGGTAGAGATACAGAAGCCGCTTAACTTCAACCAGATCGAGTCGATCAAGCAGAACGACGTCGTCAAGAAGCTGTTCTTCGGCTTCGTCAGTTTCTGGTCCATCATCAAGCTGATCGCGACGCTGTTCGTGATCTTCATCCTGACGCACGTGTTCAGGCTATTTGCGCAGGGGGTGGTCGACACCATGGCCCAGAGGAAATGGCTGACGCTGATCATCGGCCTTTTTGCCCTGATTGCGATTCCTCTTGTCGTTCTTGTGCTGTTTGCCAGCCTTGTGCTTATTCCGGTCTCGGTCATTCTCGGCTTCTCGTTTGTCATTACGCTTATCCTTCTGCCTGCCATGAGCGCCATCCTGCTTTCGGGCATGTACCAGACGATAGTCCAGAAGAAGCCGAGGGCGATGGCGGAGTTCCAAATGTCGGCTCTGGCACTCATCATGCTGACGTTCCTGGGCTTCGTGCCGTATGTCGGTGACGTGACGGTATACCTCCTGTACGTTGCCGCATTCGGTGCGATCGTCTCATATATGTACAACCAGATCAGGCGACGGAAAATAAAGGTATAATATATTCCTATGCGAATAATCACCCACAATGACCGGTTTCATGCTGACGACGTGTTTACGATGGCGACGTTGCGCATTCTGCTCGGCGACAAGATTACGGAGGTCATCCGAACGCGAGACGAGGATATCATCAGGACGGGAGACATCGTGTTCGATGTCGGAAATGTCTATGATCCGGAAATGAACCGATTCGACCATCACCAGAAGGAAGGGGCCGGCACTCGAGCGAACGGCGTTCCGTATGCGTCATTCGGAGTGGTTTGGAAGAAGTGGGGTGCCGAACTGTGCGGGTCACAGTTGGCGGCTGACATGGTGGACGAGAAGCTGGTCATGCCGATCGACGCGAGCGACAACGGCTTTAAGCTCTACGAATATGTCGTTGAAGGTTCAAAAGAGTATGTGATGGATACGATCTGCGGATCGTTCGGTTCCACCTGGAAGGAGGAAGAGAACTACGACGAACAGTTCTTTGGCATGGTGGATATTGCCGAAAAGATTCTCCTCCGCGAGATACAGGTTGCACAGGACAAGGCCGAGGCAGTTCCGCTGGTCCAGCAAGCCTATGAGGCAGCGGAAGACAAGCGTATCGTCGTTCTCGAGGTCGGCTTGCCCTGGAAGAGCGTGCTTGAGCCTCATGAGGAGGTGCTGTTCGTCATTTCTCCCAATGTAGAAAAGACCCAGTGGCGGGTAAATACCGTGCAGTCTGCGGGATACGTAAACCGAAAGAGTTTTCCGGCCGAATGGGCGGGTCTGCGTAACGAAGAGCTGGCCCGGGTTTCAGGGGTTGAGGATGCGACATTTTGCCACCGCATGCTCTTTTTGGCAGTGGCCACCTCGAAGGAGGGAGCGCTTGCCCTTGCCAAAAAGGCGATTGCAGCGTAAAGTCTGATTCTTATCTAATTTCTATATTTATATGGCATTCGTAGACGAGCTAAAACTACATCTCAGCGCGGGACGAGGAGGCGACGGAGTCGTTCGCTGGCTTCACCTGAAGGGAAAGGAGTATTCGGGACCGGCCGGAGGAAACGGCGGAAAGGGCGGTGACGTCTATGTCGTGGGCGTACGAAACCCGTCTATCCTGGAGCGATACCGCAACAAGACCGAGATGGCGGCCAAGAGAGGTAATCCCGGGGAGGACCGCAGCAAGACCGGTGCTGACGGGGAGGACTTGGTCATGGAACTGCCTCTTGGCTCATATATCCGTAACGAGGAGACCGGTATCGAGTACGAGCTTCTGGAGGAGGGGGAGCGCATCAAGGTGCTGCACGGAGGCGCAGGAGGACTCGGCAACGAGATGTTCAAGGGGCCGATCAACCGCGCTCCGGTTCAGTCCACTCCGGGGAAGCCTGGTGAGGAGGCCGACTTCTATATCGAGCTGCGCCTGATTGCCGACTACGGACTGATCGGACTGCCGAATGCCGGAAAGTCGACGCTCCTCAATACCCTGACAAACTCGAAGTCGAAGGTGGGAGCGTACCAGTTCACTACGCTTGAGCCGAACCTCGGAGACATGTACGGAATCATCATTGCCGACATCCCGGGTCTGATCGAGGGTGCGAGCGAGGGAAGAGGTCTTGGACACAAGTTCCTACGGCATATTCGCCGAACGGGTACGCTTGTACACTGCATCGCGGCGGACTCACAGGACCACTTTGCCGACTATGAGACGGTGCGCGCCGAGCTTGCGGCCTTCAGCCAGGACCTGACCAAAAAGGAGGAGATCATCCTTATCACGAAGACCGACATGCTTGAGGACAAGGCGGCGATAGACGCGATCAGGGCCATGTTCACCGACAAGGAGGTGTTGACAGTGTCGGCACTTGATGACGAAGCCGTTGACGCCCTCAAGAAGCGCCTTTCTCGTGTGGATAACTAAACGGAGGTTATTTTTCAATACGTCCTATAATAGAACCATAAGTTTGGTAGTGTCGAAAGACTCGGAAGCTGCTGAATTTATTAATTAACGGTTAATTAATTGGTTTTATAAACTTACTATGACATTCAAGAACAAAGGTTTCACACTGATTGAGCTTCTTGTTGTGATCGCGATCATCGGTATCCTTTCATCTGTCGTGCTTGCGTCTTTGAACTCTGCACGAACGAAGGGAGCGAACGCCGGAGCGAAGGCCAGCCTGACCAACGCTCGAGCGCAGGCTGAGTTGTTCTACGACAGTAACAGCAATTCGTACGCTGGCGTGTGTGATTCATCAAGCGGTATCGCCGCGAATGTTGCAGGAGCAAGTAACGCAGTTACTGCTGATACAACATGTGCGGACGGTCCAGCTGCGTGGGCGGCAGAGATTCAGCTGAACGGATCTGAGGGATATTACTGTGTTGACTGGCGGGGAACCGCTACCACATCAGCATCATCATTCGGTCTGTCTGACGTGACGGGGACAGCGACAACAAGCGCATCTTGCGTTTAGTCTGAGAGTGTCCGTATAGCATGCCATCCGAAAGCGGACGGCGCCCTGCAGGGCGCCGTCCGCTTTTTGCATGGTTGTTTGGTATACTACGGACATGATTTCAATTTTGGTGGCGTACTTCTTTCTGCTGGGTGTGATCATCGGCAGTTTTTTGAATGTCGTTGTGCTGAGGCATAACACGGGCAAGACCGTGAAGGGCCGCAGTGCGTGCATGACGTGCAAGAGCAAACTCGGTCCGCGAGAACTTGTACCCGTACTCAGTTTCCTTTGGCAGCGTGGTCGCTGTCGGCATTGCGGTACGCGCATCAGCTGGCAGTATCCGCTCGTCGAGCTCGCTACGGGAGTGCTCTTTGCCGCCAATTTCTACTACCAGTACCAGCATGTCGGTTCGGTTCTGCAGCTCGGCATTGCGTATGTTCTGACTTCGTGCATCCTTGCGCTCTTTGTGGCGATCTTCGTCTATGACCTGAGGCACAAGATCATTCCGGACGTGTTCTCGTTCAGCACCTTCGGACTGAGCGTCGCCTATGTTCTTATGAATCTTTTCTTCTTTCGGGATACGGGCATGCTTGTGGGAGACGGTACGCTTCTGACAGCGCTGAGCCTTGGAGCCGGAATCCTTTTTTACTGCGCGATCTACCTGCTCTGGAAGCTTTCAGGCGGCAGGCTGATCGGTCTGGGAGACGCAAAGCTCCTGCTTTCTATCGGAACGGTGCTCGGTTTGGTATACGGACTGTCGGCCGTATTCATCTCGTTTTGGATCGGAACGGCGTTTGACGCATACCTCCTGTTGAAAGCGTATTTGGGCAAGAGTGACGAGCGTATTACAATGAAGACTGAGATAGCGTTCGGTCCGTTTCTGATCGTCGGATTCCTGATCGTGTATTTTTTCAGAATCGACGTGACCAACCTGGCCTTTCTGCTCGAGAATTTGTAATGAAACAACACAAGACACAGGGCTTTACGCTCATCGAAATGGTCACCGTCCTCGGTATCTTCATGGTGCTTTCCTCGGTCGTGCTCTTCAACTACAACAAGTTTACAATTGACACCATCCTGACCAATATGGCCTATGACTTGGCGCTGTCAGTCCGCGATGCGCAGATCTACGGCGTGAGCGTGCGTAATCCGGACGGTACCA
>CBKWTF010000058.1:0-4685 GCA_966677695.1 uncultured bacterium
CCTCGGCTTTACCCATGAGGAGCCTATTACGTCGATGATGACCCAGCACATCAACTCGTATAACGACCTTCCTGCATACGTCTATCAGTTCCAGCACAAGTTTCGAAACGAGCTTCGCGCCAAGTCAGGACTGATGCGCGGACGGGAGTTCGAGATGAAGGACCTGTATTCGTTCTGCAGAAGCGAGGAGGAGCAGAAGGCGTTCTTCGACAAGGCAAAAGACGCGTACGTCGCGGTCTTCAAGGAGCTCGGGCTCGGTGACGTTGTATATGTAACCTACGCAAGCGGAGGCGTATTCTCAAAGTACTCTGTAGAGTTTCAGGCGGTATCAGACGCGGGCGAGGACGTTATCTATGTCGACGAGGAAAAGGGAATTGCGATGAACAAGGAGATCTTCAGCGATGAGACATGCGCCGAGTTCGGAATCGATCCTAAGAACGTCGTCGAGAAAAAGTCCATTGAGGTAGGAAACATCTTCAACCTCGGAACGAGGTTCTCTGACGCACTCGGCCTTTCGTTCACTGACGAGAAGAACCAGAAGCAGCCAGTGTGGATGGGTTCATACGGAATCGGAATCGGCCGCCTGATCGGAACGATCGCGGAACTATATGCAGATGATGCCGGACTTGTGTGGCCAAAGGAGGTTGCGCCGTTCGAGGCGATCGTCGTGGCGCTCCAGGACGATCATGAGGTACAGGAGGAGGCGGAAAAGATGTATCTTGCGCTTCAGAAGAACGGCACTGAGGCTCTCCTGTACGATAAGAAGGGACAGCCCGGAGAGAAGCTGGGGACCGCCGACATGCTCGGTATCCCGACCCAGATTATCGTTTCCAAGAAGGGGCTTCTTGAGGGCAAATTCGAGATCAAGGACCGAAAAAGCGGGGAAGTGACGTACAAGACCTTTTTTGATATTGTGGAGGGTGACCTGTAGAACTAACGAACGCACTGATGAAAAAGGCCGTATTCAACCTCTTACGAAAGATAAAGAACTTCAATAGCCTCTTTTCGGGAGATTTGGGTATTGATCTGGGAACGGCCAATACGCTCGTATACGTGCCCAAGAAGGGCGTGATCGTAAACGAGCCTTCCGTCGTGGCGGTGAACCAGAAGACCGGACAGGTGGTGGCGGTAGGCAACGAGGCCAAGCGCATGCTGGGGCGAACCCCGGCGCATATTACGGCCATTCGACCTCTTGTTGACGGGGTGATCTCTGACTTCGAGGTGACCGAGGAGATGATCAGCTATCTGATGGGGCGCGCCCAGCGCGACAACAAGACGTACTTCGGTCCGCGCGTCGTAGTCGGCGTGCCGTCCGGCATCACGAACGTCGAGTCGCGAGCCGTGCGAGACGCGACGTACAACGCCGGAGCGCGCGAGGTCCACATCGTCGAGGAGCCGATGGCCGCCGCTATCGGAATCAAGCTTCCCGTGCATGAGCCGGTAGGCAACATGATCATCGATATCGGAGGGGGTACCTCTGACGTCGCGGTCATCTCTCTCGGAGGAATCGTTCGCTCAAAGAACCTCAAGATAGCGGGTGACAAGCTTAACGAGGACATCATGGGCTACATTCGAAACGAGTTCAAGATACTGATCGGTGAGAAGACTGCCGAAGACGTGAAGATCGCGATCGGAAGCGTGCTGCCGCAGAAGGAGCCGCTTGAGGCGCCGATCCGAGGACGCGACCTCGTAACCGGTCTTCCGCGTGAGGTGATCGTGACCGATTCCGACATCCGAGAGGCGATCGCGCACTCGATTGCGTCGCTCATCGAGTCGACCAAGGAGGTGCTCGAGTCCACGCCGCCCGAGATTCTGTCGGACGTCATGAAGCGCGGCATCCACCTAACCGGAGGAGGCGCTCTTATCAAGGGACTTGCGGAGCTGCTGCAGGAGGAGCTTGAGATTCCCGTGTATGTATCGCATGAGCCTCTGACCGCCGTTGCTCGAGGAACGGGAATTATCCTTGAGAACATAGACAAGTTCCAGGACGTACTAATAGAAAAGGAGGATGATCTACCGCCCAAAAAATAGAAAAAGCACGTTCGGCCTAAAATTCGTTATCACGCTCTTCGTCATACTCGTCGCCTTGCGGTTTTTCGGGGTGAACTTCACTGACGGCATGCTCAAAAACGCATTCAACTATGTGATTGAGTCGAAATCGTCCGTCCTTGCGCCCGCGCGAGGAGCGCTGGTGTACTTCCAGAGCAAGAAGGAACTGGCTGAGAAAAACGAGACGCTCAAGAAGCAGAATACGGACCTTCTTATTGACGCGCTTACCACGACCGCTGTCACTCAGGAATTCGAGACGTTCCGCAGCCAGTTCGGACAGATAGCGGGCGAGACGCAGCCGATCAAGGTGATACTCAAGCCCCCGTTTCTTCCCTTCGACATGATCCGCATCAGCGGTTCCCTTGAGGCATATGCGGAGGGAAGCCAGGTATTCTATAAAAACGTCGTTATCGGAACCCTGGTAGAGAAGACCGGTCGATACGGCAGCGTTAAGCTGTTCTCGTCCCCGAACGAGATAACGCCTGCGGTCGTGAAGGGCGTGCAGTTCGAGGCGAAGGGTCTGGGAGGAGGCCGGTACTTCCTCGAGGCTCCCAAGGATTTCGATGTTGCTGAAAACGATCCCATCCTATATCCGAACGAGCAGGTGATTCTGCTCGGAGTAGTGGGGCAGATCGAGTCCAGCGAAGAGGACCTGTTCAAGAAGGTCTACTTTAACCTGCCTGTCCCGATCGAGTCCATTTCATACGTTTCCATCGGAACACAGCTGATTCAGCCTATTCAGGCAAGTCAGGAAACTCAGCCGCAGGATGACGAGGAGTCCGATACCGATGTGACAAACCCAGAAAACACACAAGATGAACAACCTGAAGCTGCTCAGTAGAATAGTGGTCCTTGTGCTGCCGTTTTTCGTACCCTGGTGGCTCGTTTTGATTGCGGCGCTTTCCGCGCTGTTCTTTTTCGACTCGTATTATGAGATCATCCTGCTGGGGTTGATCTGCGACGTGCTGTACGCGTCTTCGCATTCTTTCTTCGGCTTATACGGTCTCACCCTTGTTTCTGCGGTACTTTTCGTCCTGGTAGGCCAAATCAAGAAAAAGCTTATAATGTACTGACATGTTCAGGTTCTGGAAGCGGTATAAGGGGAGAAAATATCAAGGGTACGGCATTGATCCGGACGAGATTTTTCTTGATTCAGCCAACCTGATGAACTTCGACAAGGACCAGTTTGAGGGTCGAATCGAGAAGCCGATCGCCAAGAGGACGCTCGGCATCCTGTACCTGTCGTTTCTTGCGATCTTCGCCGTGCTGGTCTACAAGGTCTTCATGCTGCAGGTGATGGCGGGAGAGGAGAACTACCATCTCAGCGAGAACAACCGCCTGCGCGAGACCGTGATCTTCGCGACCCGAGGAAACATCTACGATCGAAACGGAACCCCGCTCGTGTGGAACGAGCCCCAGGGCGAGGGGGAGGACTTCGCAAAGCGCGTGTACACGGACAAGGAGGGTCTTTCCGGTCTGCTCGGTTTCATCACGTATCCCAAAAAGGACTCAAAGGGCTTTTACTACGAACTGAACTACAAGGGAAAGGAGGGGATCGAGGAGCGGTTTGAAGACGTGCTCGGCGGCGTGAACGGCTCTACGATCGTGGAAACCAACGCGCTCGGCGATATCGTCTCGGAGAATACCGTTCGAAATCCCGATCCTGGAAATCCAATAACGCTTTCGATTGATGCTGACGTGCAGCAGCAACTCTATCGGTCGATCCGTGAGATCGCCGAGCAGGCAGGATTCCAGGGCGGAGGCGGAGTGATCATGGACGTGAAGACCGGAGAGATCCTCGCCCTCGCGTCGTATCCTGAATACAACTCGCAGAAGCTTGCCGACGGAGACCCGGAATATATCAGGGAGGTGAACGCGAACCCCATGAAGCCGTTCCTGAACCGAGTAACCCAGGGTCTGTATACGCCAGGATCTATCGTGAAGCCATTCGTTGCCGTGGGTGCCCTGAACGAGGGCGTCATCGACCCGACAACCAACATCATCAGTACTGGAAAGCTTGAGGTGCCCAACCCGTATAACCCATCCAATCCAACATTCTTTTCTGATTGGAAAGCCCATGGAGCGGTGGACGCGCGTCGAGCTATCGCCGTTTCGTCAAACGTCTATTTTTATGTTGTGGGAGGAGGCCACAAGGACATCAAGGGTCTTGGCATCACCAAGCTTGAGCAGTATCTGCGCAAGTTCGGCTTCGGAACGCCTGTCGAGGGCCAGATTTCATCTCGACTGACCGGAACCATTCCGAATCCTGACTGGAAGGCCAAGAACTTCGACGGCGACATCTGGCGGCTGGGAGATACGTACTTCACCTCAATCGGCCAATACGGATTCCAGGCGACCCCTCTGCAGGCTGTACGAGCCGTCTCAGCCATTGCAAACCGAGGAACCCTCTATAACCCGCTTATCGTCAAGGACGCGACTCCCGAGGTCTTCAGTACCGTTGAGGGCATCAAGCCGGAAGTCTACCAGGTGGTCCACGAGGGCATGCGCATGGGTGCGATCGAGGGTACGGGAGCCGGCCTTAATATGGAGGCGGTCCATATCGCTACCAAGACCGGTACCGCCGAGCTCGGAGTCAGCAAGGACAATGTCAACTCCTGGACGACCGGATTTTTCCC
>CBKWTF010000059.1:0-4683 GCA_966677695.1 uncultured bacterium
CGTCTCCTTCCGGTCATCGACGTAGCCCTTCTGCATCTTGTCCGTTACAACGACCTTTTTTCTCATGCCTCCATTTCCTCATATTTTTCAAAAAGAAAAAGAGTGTTGCTTGCGTGTGCGCACGGCTGTATACTCAACCCCATGAGCAATCCAACCCAGAATCCGTACGAGATACTCCTCTACTATCTCTACACGAACATCGTGGATCCTGAACAGCTTCGTCGGGAGCAGCTTGAGCTGTGCGAGCGCCTCAACCTCAAGGGGAGGATCATCATCGGTGCCGAAGGGATCAACGGAACTGTCGGAGGGCTGCGAACCGACACGCAGGAGTACGTCGACGCATGCGCCGTCCATCCCCAGCTCAAGGACATGCAGTTCAAGCGCTCGGACGGAATCGAGAACGCCTTCCCGAAACTCAGCATCAAGGTGCGCCCCGAGATCGTAAACGCCAAGCTCGGCGAGGACGACCTGCATCCGTCCGACATCACCGGGATCCATCTCTCACCGGAAGATCTGCACGCATGGTATGAGCGCGGCGAGGAGTTCACCATCATCGACATGCGCAACAGCTACGAGTACGAGTTCGGTCGGTTCGAGGGATCGATCGATCCGGGCATGCGTCGATTCGAGGACCTTCCGAAGAAGATGGCCAGGCTCGAGCAGTACAAGGACAAGAAGGTTCTGACCGTCTGCACCGGAGGCGTGCGGTGCGAGAAGGCTTCGGGCTATCTGGTAAAGAAGGGCTTCACCGACGTGTACCAGCTTGACGGCGGCATGGTCAGCTATATGGAAAAGTATCCCGGTCAGAATTTCGAGGGATCGCTGTTCGTATTCGACGGACGCAAGACCATGCACTTCAACGGTGACGCGCATGTGCCGATTTCCAAGTGCGCGCACTGCCAGGCCCCGAGCGAGCGATTCAAGAACTGCAAGGATCCGTTCTGCAACAGGAAGCACATCGCGTGCGAGGGCTGCGTGCCCCGAGGAACGGAGCGCCTGTGCGCGGACTGCGAGGAGCGCCACGCGAATGAAAAGACTCAGGCGGCATAGCTTTGCGCATGCCGCCTGACGTTACTCCCTTTGGATAAAACAGATACTATTCCGAAACCTGATACTGCCGTGGAGAATCACCAATCTTTTGAAAATCAATCTTGGAAACAAAGTAGGTCGCCGTTAGGGCCAGAGACACCGCGATTACGATTCCCCAAACCGCCAAGCCAGCAAACACCTTCTTCTGCCTGTCCGTCATCGGAACCAGGGATGCGGTTTTCTTTTCCCTAAAGGCGAGATAGACCGCATAGCCGTATGCGAGCACAAGCGGCCCGAAGATCGTCTCAACGACGTCACCGACTATTCTTCCGGTCTCTCGGTCACTGACTGATGCTATACCGGCCGCCACAAGTCCGACGGGTATATACACGACCAACGAAACCAGCACCAGGAACAAGGCGTACTTGACCGCCCTCAACACGTCGCCTCGCACGTACTGGTAGCTCTTGGCGAGCGCAGCGAGCCCCTTCTCGTTCTCAAAGAGCAGGACGAAGTGCGCAAAAGCCAGAACAATGCCCAAATATATTCCGGGAACAATGAATAGGCCCATTCCCCCCAAGATTACGAGCGCCGAGAGAGCAGCCATCCAAAGGAACGAGAATATCTTCGAGCGCGTTTGTCGGAACGCCTCCTTGAATCCAATCTGAGGATTCGAAACAGTCTTCAGGAACGCAAGCTGGTACCAGGTACCGACATATACAATCGCGAGTACTGCAGCGACTGCGACAATAAGCAGCAGGACAGTCATGATCAGTCGGACTGGGTCCTGTGCGATTTCGGCCACAAACTCGCCGAACCCTCCAGGACCGAGTGCAGCAAGCGACGACAATGCCGTTATTCCAGCCGCCAGTCCGATAAGCAGCCCTCCAAAAAACGGGAGCCACGCAAACAGCTGCAGCTTCCAGAAGTTTTCCCTGAAGACGGCCCATGCCCCCTTGAAGACGGCCGACGATTTCGGAAAACCGTCAGCAGCCATTGCCCGGTTCGTGTCCGGCGCTTCATGATTCTGCATGTTCCGATGTGGTTCCATATTGTTGTGTAATTGTTTTGTGAATTGAATAATATATGCACCTTAGCATATCCGATTGCCTGAATCCATGACGGTTCTCCGCTACTTGTTTTTTCGAAACACCGCCACGCCGACCATCGCCAGGACAGCACCGGCCGTATTGAAGACCAGGTCCAGTGAGGTGTTGACGTATCCTCCCACGCCGTTGTTCGGAAACAGCAGGACTGCGATGAACTCCGCGATCTCGTTCACGACGCCGAGTCCCATTCCGCCGAGAGCGGCGATCGCGTAGACGCCGAACCGATATGGGTTATTGGTATACCGCTTGAGAAAATGGAAGATGATGTACGCGCAGACTCCGAACCCGAAGGCGTGCACGAGCTGGTCGTACTTGAGCAGGATCATCTCGCCTCCGCCGTTATAGATTGGCAGAAGCTGCAGGCCGTACAGCACCCCCTCACCCACACGAATTCCCCCTCCTGCCAGATGCAGAAACGCCCAGACCGAAAGCGCCCACACGGTCCCCTGCGGAAAGCGGGACGTTGGCAGGGTTCCGATCACAAGCAGGAACAGGCCGACAACAATAAGCGCATACCAGATAAACTCCCCGTCCCCCTTTGAGACGAACGCGTACGTAAACGGGATAAGGTACGCGAGCGTACACGCAAGAAGCAGCTTGTACTCCTTGATCGACTGCATGAATGTGTTCATGTCATAAGTATACAAAGGAAAATCCCTGCCCGCACCAAGCGGACAGGGATACCATGAAAAAAGCCATCAGTTACGAAGTCGGTGACCTGCACCGTGGCTGCGTGCAGGCGGTAAACATCGTAGCGAGCAGCAGGACGCGGGACTCGGCAATCATTCGAAGGGTCGGAACCGAGGAGCGCAGGTATACCTCCCGATCGATCC
Source organism: uncultured bacterium (assembly GCA_966677695.1). Taxonomy (GTDB): domain Bacteria; phylum Patescibacteriota; class Minisyncoccia; order Phycocordibacterales; family JAACPR01; genus JAULZV01. The sequence continues at coordinate 2,972 of CBKWTF010000059.1, forward strand.
AACGGACTGCGACATCACATGGATACGTATCAGGATATGGCGCCTCTGCGGGTGCAGAGGCCCATTGTATCGCCTTGCCGGCCTCTTCTAACGAAGGAGTCCGCTCATACAGATCCTCGTCTCCAGAAACCACAAGGACGACGGGACGGGACGCAATGGCTGCTGCTGCAAGCAAAAGGACGGACGGAATACCGCCCATGATCACAAGGAGTGGGCGCGCATTCATTCTGTATTCTATTCAAGCACTTTTGGAAAACTATGCAAGTATCCGTATACTGTACCCATGACCAGACCGCGCCAGGCCAGCAGTATATCCGTACCCTCCGCCAAGATCAGCAAGTTCCAGTCTGACGTGCTCGAGTACTACAAGGACCACAAGCGCGCCATGGCCTGGCGCGACATCTCGGATCCGTACAGGATATTCGTGTCCGAGATGATGCTCCAGCAGACGCAGGTCGACCGCGTAAAGATAAAGTACGCAGAGTTCATCAAGCAGTTTCCCACCGCACAGTCCGTCGCCGAATCCGACAAGTCTGACATCCTCAAAGTATGGCAGGGACTCGGATACAACCGGCGCGCACTGTTCATCAAGAGAGCGTGCGAAGAGGTCGTCGAGAAGTACGGCGGGAAATTTCCCAAAGACTTTGAGGAGCTGCAGAAGCTGCCCGGCATCGGACCTTCGACCGCCGGCGCTCTCTGTGCGTTCGCATACAACCAACCGGTCTTTTACATAGAAACCAATATTCGCGCCGTCATCCTGCATGTCTTTTTTGATGAAAAGGAAAAGGTGTCCGACAAGGACGTGATGGAAGTGTTGAAGCGCGTGACGCCTGATGCGAATGAAGTGAACCCCCGCGACTGGTACTACGCACTGTATGACTACGGAACGAATCTCAAGAAGTCCCTCGGCAAGAAGAAGACTGCTTTGCACAAAAGGAGTTCACATTACGGCACGCAGTCAAAGTTCGAGGGATCGTTTCGCCAGAAGCGCGCTGCAGTGCTGCGACTGAAGTTGTCTGACCCGGATGTCTCGGATACGGAGATTATCGAAAAGCTGTCCATTTCCGAGGATGAGCTTGGACTCGTGCTTGCGTCGCTCACGAAGGATGGGATGATTTAAATAGCCGCAGAGGAGGACTAGAATTTGGAGAGACGCTCTCTGCGGCTACTCCAGATTATCCTTCTTCTTCTTTTTCTTCTTGCCCTTGAGACGCTCCCTGTCCTTCATCTTCTTGGCAACTTTCTTCTCAGCGGCCTCAATGATCTTGGCGGCGATGTCCTCCTTGGTTGCCTTCTCGATTCCCTGAAGTCCCGGAGACGAGTTGACCTCGATCACAAGCGGTCCGCGAGCCGAGAGAAGCAGGTCCACTCCGGCGACCGTCAGTCCCATGAGCTTCGCCGCCTCAAGCGCAGTGGATTTAATCTTCTTGTCGATCTCGATCGCGCGGGCCACGCCGCCCTTGTGCAGGTTGGATCGGAACTCGTCTCCCTGTCCGCTTCGCTCCATTGCACCCACCACCTCTCCGTCAACGACGAACGCTCGGATGTCCTTTCCTCCGGCCTCCTCGATGAACTCCTGCACGATGAGGTCCTTCTTGATTCCCGAGAACGCCTCCACCGCGGACTTGGCAGACGAGACGGAATCCGCCTTGATCACTCCGGTTCCGTGCGTGCCCTCAAGCAGCTTGAGGATTACCGGCGTGCCGCCTACC
>CBKWTF010000060.1:0-4517 GCA_966677695.1 uncultured bacterium
CGAAGTAGTCTCCGATGCTCAGGTGCTTCTCTGGATTTTTCTCAAACTCCTTCTCCGCCTCGGCGATCTCCTCCTTGCTCACGAGGCTCGAGTCCAATAGGAAACTTTTCAGCTTGTCGCTTTCGATATACATGTACTGAAATTATACATCAGAAAAAATGTAAAAAAGTTTTGCGGGAGATTTTTTTAGGAAAAGTTTCTTACGCTAAGAATTTTTCCTGTTGCGTGCTTCTGTTTTTGCGCGTTCGATCATAAATGTGACAGCCTCGTTTGCATTCTCGTCTCGTATCTGGATCTTGGGATGCTTGTTCTGGAATACTCGGTATACCTCATCCGCAAATGCCTGTCCGATCATGGGAACCTTGTCGTAATCCATGATTATGATTTTGAACTTATCCAACCCCGCAAGAACTCGGCGCGCTTGTGACCGCGAGATGTTTACTCCACCGTTTACGTATAACTTGACGTGCACCTCGGTCTTGTCGAAACCGTAGTCGCTGTCCTCCGTCTGGTTGGTATATCGTCTAAAGATGTCATCCAGATGATGCGTGTCCTGCGTGTTCAGCCTAAACGTAACCTTGGTTCCCATCTTGATCCCGCTAACTTTTTTGACGAACAGATCGTCTATCTTGTTGTCAACGATGAGTTGGTACCCGTAACTGTTCAGAATGAACGCGTCCCCCACTTTTGAGGTAAAGAAAATTCCCTCTCCCGAATGCAATTTCGGTGCGGTGGTGATCTTTCCCTTGAGCAAATCCTGGATCGCTTCCATTTCTGAGTCGAGCGAGCGTACGCGCATGATGTTTCTGTACACTCCGATACCATAGTCTTCGACAATGAAGGAAAGTTCGTTAGCGCCCGTAAACTCGACTACGATACGCACTTTGCCTGATTTCGAATGCTCAATCGCATTATTGAGCATTTCTGAAAATGCATAGGTGAATATGCTCTTGATGTTTTCAGGAAGTTTGGCAAAAGGGTGAAAGTTCTTCTCGATGTCATCAAGCACGATATGCTCTTCCAGGTTTTCGTTCTTGAGCACTTTTGAATACCGTACCGTTCCAAGTTCGTCTTTGTAATTGTCTGCAAACTCAGGAAGAATATAGATCGTGTTTTGCGCATTTCCCACAACAAGCAGCTTGCGTTCCTTAACGAGATTTGAAATAAGCCGAGAAACATACTGTCGGGTAATGCCAAATTCCTGCGCCAATTCCTTGGTTCGTATTGGCTTTCCTCCTCTTCCCCTATCTAAAATATGTTTAGTGGTTAGCATAGTAAACCTATTGTAAACAAATGGTTTAAAATCGTCAACTAATCGTAAACAAATGGTTTAAAATCGTCAACTAATCGTAAACAGGCAAAATAAGCCTTATTTTTCATAATAATTTGACATTTCCCTCTTTTTATATACAATATATCCAACTGTAAAGAGTGTCACTCAGGAAGTTCGCCCACCGGCGGACTTCTTTCGTTGAAGGGCCATTTTGCAGATTATTCACAACAACTACAACAGAATATGTTTGATTTAAAGGTTATACAGTCAGTACTAGCGCAGCTTGAGGAGGAGCGAGGAATCCCGAAGGCCAAGGTTATCGAGGCCATCGAGTTCGCCCTGGCGAGCGCGTACAAGAAGGAATACGGAAAGAAGGGACAGGTCGTAAAGGCCGAGTTCGACATGAACAGCGGAAACGTGGAGTTCATGCAGGTCAAGACCGTGGTCTCAAAGGACCAGCTTATTGAGGATGTCGAGGAGTTCGAGGGCGAGGTAGACCCTGAGAACCCTAAGATCTTCTTCAACGAGGAGCAGCACATCCTGATCGAGGACGCCAAGCTGTTCAAGGGAAATGCCCAGGTCGGAGACGAGCTGGTGTTCCCTCTTGAGCCAAAGAGCGACTTCGGACGAATCGCCGCCCAGACTGCGAAGCAGGTGGTGATGCAGAAGATCCGAGAGGCCGAGAAGGTATCGGTGGTATCTGAGTACGGACAGCATGAGGGAGAAATCGTAACGGGAACCGTCCAGCGAATGGAGCGGGGCTCGGTGTTCATCGACATGGGTCGAGCGGTCGGATTCCTTGCGTATGACGAGCAGATCCAGGGAGAGCGATTCCGACAGGGAGAGCGAATCCGAGCGTACCTCTACAAGGTGGAGGAGTCTCCTCGAGGAGTGTTCCTGAAGCTCTCGCGATCTCACCCCAAGTTCCTCGAGAAGCTCTTCATGGCCGAGGTGCCTGAGCTTGCCCAGGGAATCGTTGAGGTAAAGGCGATCGCCCGAGAGGCCGGAGCCCGGTCAAAGATCGCCGTATATTCTGCTGACGAGCACGTTGACCCGGTGGGGGCGATGGTGGGACAGCGAGGAGTTCGAGTGACGACCATCATGTCCGAGCTCGGAGGAGAGAAGATCGACGTTGTTGAATGGTCTGCGGATCCTGTCGAGTTTATCGAGGAGGCGCTCTCGCCTGCCTCAGTGCTCGACGTGAGTCTTGACGAGGAGAACAAGATTGCCAAGGTGTCGGTTGCCGAGGACCAGCAGTCTCTTGCGATCGGTAAGGGAGGACAGAATGCCCGACTCGCCGCCAAGCTGACCGGTTGGAAGATCGACGTCCAGGCCGTGCAGGGAGTCATGTCCCGTGATGACGAGGAGGACGAGTACGACAACTAATTGCTTATTTAACGCTTAACTTTCAAACACTATGAATCTATGGCATGACGTAAAGCTTGGAGACAACGCACCCGAGGAATTCAACGTAATCATCGAGATTCCAAAGGGGTCGAACAACAAGTACGAGATCGACAAGGAGACTGGTCTGATCGCGCTCGACCGAGCAAACTACTCGAGCGCACCCTACCCTGTGGACTACGGATTCGCTCCGCAGACCCTGTGGGACGACGGAGACGCGCTCGACGTGATCGTTCTTACCACATGGCCGCTTAACGTCGGAATCGTTGCGCGAGTACGACCTGTGGCCGTAATGGAGATGATCGACGGCGGAGAGTCCGACTTCAAGGTGATCGCGGTTCCGCGAGACGACAAGCGATGGGACGCAACCAAGGACCTTGCTGACCTCAACCAGCACCAGCTTGCCGAGATCCGGCACTTCTTTGAGACCTACAAGGCGCTCAACGGAAAGAACACCGAGGTGGTGATCCACGGATTCAAGGGCAAGGACGACGCGGTTGCCGCGGTGGTCAAGTCGGTTGAACTCTATAAGGAGAAGTACGGAAAGTGATATAAAATTGCATATGCAAGAGAAGGACGGCGGCTGAAAGGCACGCCGTCTTTTTCTGCTGAAAAAGCGGCTCGTACTCGCGCTGTCGCGCTCCGTAAGCCTTTTCGGCCGCCGTCCTTCCGCGTGCTATACTTTTTCTATTACTAGGGGTAATTTTTAGATGATGAAATACACAGCATTGATTGCACTGATGATGGCGCTGACCGTGACGACGGTGTTTGCTCAGGAGGAAGGCGGACGCGGAGAAAAGTTCAAGCAGCGACGAGACGAGATTCGCGCCACCTTTGAGCAGAAGAAGGAGGATCTCAGGGGAACGATTACGGAGAAGCGCGAGGCGCTTCGGCAGAAGTTTGCCGAGAGGTGCGGAACTGACGATGCGACGACTGACGAAAAATGTCTTGCGAAGAAGAAAAGGTTCGATGACATGGCCAAGGAACGCGTGACCAAGCTCACGTCCAGGGTGTTCGGCCGATTCGAGGCCTTTGTTGCGCGGTACGAGGGGTTTGCTGACCGAATCCAGTCGCGCATCGACAAGCTCAAGGAACAGGGCGCGGATACGGACGAGATGCAGGATCTGCTTGACGCTGCGGAGAAGTCGCTTGAGGACAGCGTGGCTGACATTGCGGCAGTTAAGGAATCGGTCGAGGATATTGTCGAGGACGAGTCCTCCAAGGGGGAAATCCGCGCGCTCGTGAACGAGGCCAAGGAAAGCCTGAAGGAAACGCACAAGGCGTTCGTGGAGGCCGTAAAGGCTCTCAAGGCGGCTGGCAAGGACAAGCCGGAAAACGAGGACGGGGATGACGACGATTCGTCGGGAGACAGCGCATAAATTACTTACCTAACCTTTCATCACAATGGAACCAAACAACAACCAGTACAACGCTCCTATCCAGAACATGATGGACGACGCCAAGCGGGACGGAACCGTCGGACCGCTTATCGGATCAGTCATCATCGTGCTTGTTATCCTCATCGGAGGTCTCTACTTCTGGGGATCGATGATTATCGACCGAAAGAACGAAATCGAGACCGAACAGGCGCTTGAGGACCAGGCGTCTAGCGCGGAGGTCGAGTCCATCGCCAGCCAGTCGTCCTCCGACGAGACCGATTCGATCGAGGCCGATCTCAACGCGACCGATCTCGACTCGGTTGATGCCGAGATGAGCGCGGTGGATGAGGAATATTAGGACCATAAGCGAAAAGGGCGGCGCCGTACAGCGCCGCCCTTTTCCATTGATTTTCCCCAAAAACACTGTACACTGCGCAGACAATAGCCTTTCTTCATAACAC
>CBKWTF010000061.1:0-4457 GCA_966677695.1 uncultured bacterium
GGTCTCCTTTACGGGCGTGGTGACCTTCGTGCCCGAATATGCTGACCTGGTCTCTTTTGTGCCGACCGACTCAATGATGATCGAGACCGACTCGCCCTACGTGGCTCCAAAGTCCGTGCGTGGCCAGCGCAATGACCCCCGAAATGTCATCGAAATTGCCTCAAAAATAGCTGAAATCAAGGGTCTGGAGCCCGATAGGCTGGCAGAGGCGGTACGGGCCACCACGACCCGGATTTTTGGGATTTAGCCTTGCGTTAAGCCATAAAATGTGATACTGTAACCTCCTATGACTAAAAAAGTAATAGGATCAGTACAAGAGGAGAAGGACGCAAACCTATACGAGTTTGCCTTTCACCTTGTTCCAAAAATGTCAGAGGAGGAAGCGCTCAAGGCATTTACTGATATAAAAAATGAGTTTGCCGCTTCCGGAGCCACTATCAAGAACGAGAGTGCTCCAGCATTACTAAATCTAGCGTATCAGATGGAGATTACGGTTGATTCCGTAAAGCAGAAGTACACCCAGGCGTACTTTGCGTGGCTCATCATCGAGGCTACCGGGGAGCAGATCCTCGCTGCCAAGGAGGAGCTTAAGCTTCGATCTGACGTACTGCGAAGCCTGCTTATCACAACCAAGAACGAGTCTCCGATTGCGGCGGCTGACGTTGCCAAGGCGCTTCAGAGCGACGACGAGGAGGTTGTGACTGCTGAGGAGGTTGTCGAGGAGGCACCTGCTGAGGCTTCAGAGGAGGCTGAGGAGGCCCAGGCCGACGAGGCGTCCGAGGACGACCAGAAGGTTGACGAGGCTATCGATAAGCTCGTCTAACAGTAGTTCTAAAGGGGCGATAAAGCCCTTGATTGACTATCACAAGTGGGTTTGAGAACATAGACATATGTATATAAACAAAGCAATTTTGGTGGGAAACTTAACAAGGGATCCAGAGAAGAAGGCGCTGCCGTCAGGCCAGTCCGTGACATCATTTAGCATCGCAACCAACCGCGTCTGGAAGGACAAGGACGGGAAGAAACAGGAAAGTACGGATTATCACAATATCGTGATATTCGGACGACCGGCCGATACTGCCGCACAGTACCTCAAGAAGGGACAGTCGGTATATGTCGAGGGACGAATCCAGACTCGAAGCTGGGATGACAAGGACGGGAAGAAGCAGTACCGAACGGAGATCGTCGCAGACAACTTCCAGTTCGGACCGAAGGCGGGAGGCGCGGCCTATGAGGGCGGAGCAGGCAATCCGGCAGGAGAGCGAGCACCTGAGCCGACCGACGCGCCGGATAACGGCGGATCGATCGACTACCCGGCCGACGATATCAATCCCGAGGACATTCCATTCTAATTGCGACACGTTCGCACATGCCGTAAGCGGCACGAACACATTAGCAGCAACACAACAGAAACATGCGAGATTATTTTGAGGACAATCAGATTAAGCACGTAGACTACAAGGAGGTTGAGATCCTTACGAAGTTTGTGAACCCATTCGGACGAATGCTTTCACGACGACGAACAGGTCTTACTGCCAAGAACCAGCGAAAGGTTGCGAACGCCATCAAGCGAGCGCGATTCATGGGACTGATGCCATACCTGAAGAACTAGTTCGAATTTGGTTGAAAGAAAGGGCCAGCGGCGTACGCCGCTGGCCCTTTCCTATATTTGTGGCTTTATTTTTTCTTTAGAATTCCTTTAGCTAAGGTATGTATAGTATAGTCGTATGAACATTCAAGATCCAGACCAGTGTGCCGATGCCTGGCAGCGTGAGCTGCATGCAGTCCAGAATGATCCCTTGATTCCCGAATCCGACCGCGACCGCGTCATCCAGGCAGTGGATGATGAGTTTGCGCCGGTATGTGATGCCGTAACCGCATATTTTAGTGCCAGGTTTATGACTGTCTGCTAGGGGGCAGGGAGCGCGTCGATGAATAGGGTGCGGGCACCAGAATCGAAAAAGGCGGGTCGCTTTGCGACCCGCCCTCTCATTTCCCGTAATATTGGTTCTGTTCCAGCTTACGCCTTCGCCTTCTCAACGTAGGCGTTCTCAACCGTGTTTACGACGATCTCGTCTCCTTCGGCGATGAAGATGGGCGTGTTGATGACCGCTCCGGTCTCAAGTTTCACCTGCTTGGTTGCGCCCTGTGCGGTATTTCCCTTAACTGCAGGAGGCGCTTCGACGACCTTGAAGGTCATCTTGATAGGGAGGGTGATACCGATCATCTGCTCATTGTAGATCATGGCGTCAACCTCGCAGTTCTCCTTGAGGTACTTTGAGGCATCACCAATGACGTCCTTAAGCACCATGGACCGGTTCTTCCGATCTTCCTTCTGGAAGAACCAGTACTCGTCCTGTCCGGTCTGGCGGTTCGCCTTCACGAACGAGAAGACGTACTTGGTCTTGCTGATGTCCGCCTCGACTGCGGTATCGTTCGCGTGGAATGTCTCCTGGCGTACCGATCCATTGATAAGGTTTCGCAACTTAGTCTGGTTTACCGGCTTTCGCTGCTGCTTTCTAAATACGTGGGAATCGAGCACCTCGTACGGATCATTGTCCAGCACGATGTACTTTCGCTCCTTAATTTCGTTGTAATTCAAAATTGACATAGTTTCCACATACTACCAAAATACCCATAAAAGAAAACCCCGGCCTGCAGGCCGGGGTTTTCTTCGGCCTTAGGCGGCCTCCGCCTCGTCCTTGAACTTCTTCTTGATGAGGTCCAGGATCTCCTTGGTGATCTTCGGGTTCTCCTTGAGGAACTGTCGCGTCGCATCGTATCCTCGTCCGAGCTTGGTCTCGCCGAAGGAGTAGGAGGCACCTGACTTGTCCACGATCTTGTACTTCTCGCCCAATGCGATGATCTCGCCCTCCCGAGAGATGCCCTCGTTGTACATCAGGTCGAACTCGGTCACGCGGAACGGAGCAGCGACCTTGTTCTTGACGACCTTTACGCGTACGCGTCCTCCCATGACCTCCTCTCCCTTCTTGATCTGGGCGATTCGTCGGATGTCGAGTCGTACGGACGTGTAGAACTTGAGAGCCTTTCCTCCTGGGGTGGTCTCCGGATTACCGAACATCACGCCGATCTGCATTCGGATCTGGTTGATGAAGATCACGATGGTCTTGGTCTTGCCGGTAATCGCAGTAAGCTTTCGCAGCGCCTGTGACATCAGTCGGGCCTGCTTACCCACATGGTGGGCACCCATGTCTCCCTCGATCTCGTCCTTCGGGGTGAGGGCTGCAACCGAGTCGACCACGATCACGTCCATCTTTCCGCTTCGAACTAGGCTCTCCACGATCTCGAGCGCCTGCTCACCGGTATCCGGCTGTGAGATGAGAAGCTCGTCGAGCTTTACGCCAAGACGCTTTGCGTACTCCGGATCAAGCGCGTGCTCCGCATCGATGAATGCGCAAATCCCGCCTTTCTTTTGTGCCTCGGCTATCGCATGCAGGGAAAGGGTGGTCTTACCGGATGACTCCGGTCCGAAGATCTCAATGATTCGGCCGCAGGGGTATCCGCCGACTCCCAGCGCCTCATCCAGTCCGATAGATCCGGACGGTACGGCAGATACGGCTGTTGCGGTCTTTTCGCCCAGCTTCATGATCGCCTCGTCACCGAACTTGGTCTTGATTTCCCGCAGGGTATCCTCGATCGAGTTCTCGGTATCATCGCTCTTCTTCACCGTCTTTGTTGCTTTTGTTGTTTTTTTCTTTGCCATATTCAATAGTGTTACATTCTCGTGCTGATAATTCTATAAAAAAGTACTCATGCCTTCCTTGGATTCTTCTAAAATCCGGATGACGTCGAGGTTGACGAGTACGTGCTCATCAACATGCCGCTGTCCGCAGAAGAGGAAGTCGCCGCGGTTTCGTGCTGGACTGAAGTCCTTTTGGCAATAGCCGTGCTTGCATCCGCAGGGAAGTCGCCTGTACTGGTCGAGCTCGTGGCCCGTACCATGTCGTCTCCCGCCGCAAGGGCTACGTTGACCAGGTCAACCGAAGGCACCTCTCCCTCGTAAAGAACGTCGATCTTTCTTCGAACCTCCTTGCCAAACTTATCCTTGGCATATATGTCAATTATACTTACGCCGCTTGAAAGGAGCAATTTTTCATTGAAGTTTCCTGACTCATCTATAAATATAGGACGTCCGTTAATGGTAATAAATGACGAGTGGAGAATCTTTCCGGTCAAAAAGAGGGTGCGGTCGCTCGTCTTGATGACGTCACCGACCTGATCGAGGTGGATTTCGGGTCCCTGGACGATGAAGCGCGAGTTAAAGATCGTGTATCCGACAATGACTAGGGCGAGCGAGCCGATCAGTATTGTTTTGAGGTCGAGGAAGTTCTTCATGGCGTATTTACATATTGTTGAGGGCACGCTGGTTGTCCTCTGGCGTATATTCGTTCGTTCCGGCACCGCTGCTTCCTCCCATAAGCACCTCTCGGGGCTTC
>CBKWTF010000062.1:0-4423 GCA_966677695.1 uncultured bacterium
CACTACCGTCAACCAACCTGAGCGAGACGGATCCCGCCAATACAGAGATGGTTCTGTTTGGAGGATCAAGATCGACGACGTTTACCATAAAGGAAAGCCAGGCCTTGCTCGATTGCCAGTTCCCCCCACATATGTCGGTTGGAAAGCCTCGAAGGAAGTCTCCGGATCGAGGTTCTTCGTTGAGCAGATGCTCAACCGCGTTTGCGGGATCAACCCAGTGAGTTCTGAAGAAGGGATGGAGTCTGGAACACGTAATCGAGAAGGCCGTGTACGATTTGCCATGCTCGTGCGGGATGGGTATCCGTATTCTTACTGAGGGTACGGATGCTGTCGCGATTGCAGTTTGTGCCATAAGGTTCAGGTATTGTGTCTTTCGTCAAACTACCGATTTTGCAAGAGGATGTCAAACACTGTTCTTGTGTAAAAAAGAGGGCCGCGGCGTACGCCTCTGCCCTTCTCGATCGGCACAAGGCCAAGGGGTGTCAGGAAAGCTTCCACGTGTCATCGGAAAGGATTCGGGCCAACTCCTCGGACGACAGATGTGTCACTCGCCGGTGCTCCTTGCAGACGATCCTTGCATCCTGGCTCCTGATTGAGACCCTTCCGGGTGAAATGTGGGTTCTTGCCACAAAATGGACGCAGTACTTCGAGTTTTCGAGAGGCAGGGTGTACAGGTCTCCGGTATGCGGCCAAGATGGTGCGCCGAGCAACTGTCCGTTTTTGGACCATTCGGCCCAAAAGGGACACTCGCTGAGCGTAATGTTCCATTCTTTCCTGGCAGTTACAGGCTTGCATGATTGCTGGGAATCGGCTGATGGTCTGAAGTCGAGGCAAAGCTCTATGATCATCCGTGTGAGTTGCTGTTCATTCGCAAAAATACTGGTTTTGTGATACCTTGTCAATATGACTTTTAAACTCCACTCAGAATATCAGCCGGCAGGTGACCAGCCGACGGCTATCACGGGGATCGTCGACGCCTTCAAGAAGGGGGATGAGAAGGTAACGCTGCTCGGCGTGACGGGATCCGGTAAGACCTTCACCGTTGCCAACGTCGTGCAGGAACTGCAGAAGCCCACGCTCGTAATCGCGCACAACAAGACGCTTGCGGCCCAGCTTGCTGCCGAGTATCAGGAATTCTTTCCCGAGAACGCCGTGCACTATTTCGTTTCATACTACGACTACTACCAGCCTGAGGCATACATGCCCGGTTCGGATACCTATATTGAAAAGGAGGCTCAGATTAACGCTGAAATCGACCGCTTGCGGCATGCTTCCACCCAGGCCTTGCTGACCCGAAAGGACGTGATCATCGTGGCATCCGTGTCATGTATCTATGGTCTGGGATCTCCCGAAGAATACGAGAAGACGAACTTCAGGGTGCAGGTCGGAGCCAAGATCCCGCGAAACGACTTCATCAGACGCCTGATCCAGCTCTACTACCAGCGAACGCTCGGACAGGTAAGCTCCGGAGTGTTCCGGGCGACCGGAAACTACATCGACTTTGTTCCGGTATCCGAGACGCATACCGTACGGTTCACGTTCGTGGACGAGACCGTCTCAACGATCCAGATCATCGACTCCATTACGAGAAAGATCATGGAAGAGCGTGACTATTACTTTATTTTTCCCGCAAAGCACTTCGTGACGAGCAAGGAGGAGATCGAGCGTGCGATTCGAGATATCGAACACGAGCTGGAAATGCGCCTCAAGGAGCTGAACGACGAGGGCAAGATCCTCGAGGCTGAGCGCCTGAAGCGAAGAACACGTTACGACATCGCGCTGATTCGCGAGACCGGATACTGCAACGGTATCGAGAACTATTCGAGGCACTTCAGCGGAAAGAAGGCGGGAGAGGCGCCTGACAGCCTCCTTTCATATTTTCCAAGAAAGGCCGACGGCTCTCCGGACTTCCTGACTGTTATCGACGAGTCGCATATCACGGTATCTCAGATCGGTGCCATGTATGCAGGAGACCGGTCCCGAAAGGAGACGCTGGTAGAGCACGGATTCCGTCTGCCGAGCGCCTTCGACAACCGACCGCTCAAGTTCGACGAGTTTGAGAAGAAGGTCGGACAGACGCTGTATACGTCAGCCACGCCGGGAAAGTATGAGCGCGAGCACAGCACCGCAACGGTTGAGCAGGTGATTCGACCTACCGGTCTTGTCGATCCGCTTATTGAGATCAAGCCGATTACCTCTACTCCCACGTATCCGGGACAGGTGCAGGACTTCATCGTTGAGGCCGAAAAGACCATCGCGGCAGGCGAGCGCGTAATCGCGACGACCCTGACCAAGAAGATGTCCGAGGATCTCAGCGAATATCTGGAGGAGAAGGGATTCAAGACAAAATACCTGCACAGCGAGATCGAGACGCTGGAGCGAATCGAGATCCTGACCTCGCTTCGAAAGGGAGAGTACGACGTGCTGGTCGGAGTGAACCTGCTTCGAGAGGGAATCGACATGCCCGAGGTTTCGCTTATCGCGATCTTTGACGCGGACAAGGAAGGATTCCTGCGATCCGAAACCTCGCTCATCCAGACGATTGGGCGCGCGGCGCGAAACGTGAACGGACGCGTAATTCTGTATGCGGACGAGATGACCAGGTCGATGGAGTCTGCCATCGGTGAGACCAACCGTCGCCGCGAGAAACAACTCGCCTTCAACAAGGAGCACGGCATCACGCCACAGACCGTCAAGCGCAGAATCAAGGATATTACTGATCAAATCAAGAAGGGACATGCCAAGGCCGTGGACGAGATGGTCAAAATCGACCTCAATGCGGGCACGAGCATCAAGGATGTGATCAAGGACAAAAAGAAGCAGATGGAAGAAGCGGTAAAGGAGCTTGACTTCGAGACCGCCGCACTGCTGCGGGACGAGGTGTTCGCGCTTGAGGACCACCTTGAGAAGGAGGGAAAGGGGACAAGGAGGAAGGCTGTGGACAAAAAGAGAAAATAGGAACTTGAACAAAACGGAAGTGGGAGTATAGTGAGCATAAACTCCCATGAAACGAATCGTTCTTTCTTTGCTGGCTCAAAAGGGAAGCAAAAAACGGCTTGTCGGACAGTATCTGCACAGGCTTGGTGCGCACGTCATTTCGGTCAAGGACGTACTTACCTCCGCATTGGAATTAGGAAGAAACACGGTACTTTGCTCGGAAATCAAGCGGCACATGGACAGTCGAATGTTCGTGCCGGGTGAAATCCTCGCGGAAGTGCTGATGCCCAAACTGAAGCCGCTGCTCAGGCAGGATCCAAACGGTCTCTTCGTTCTGAACGGTATGGGCTTCGTGTCCAGTCAGTTGTCGGTGCTCGAAGAGCGCCTGCGGATTTTCAAAACGCGCTCGCACAGTTCGCCAATTGAAAACATATTCGCGTTGCTCAGGCTGCGGTCCGCAGCTCCTCCGACCGATGTAACAATGCCACTGTTCCTTCCTGCGTGCGCCACGGATGCTCGCGTGAAGGAATTCGAGTCTGATCCTGACGAACCCGGAAACGTTGCGGTCCAAATCTATGCCTGGGCGTATTCGCTCAGTCCTGATTCGGTCGCAGAGCAGCTTGCTCGTGCTTCCTGACGATGCCAAAACCCCGCCCATCCATGCCTGGATGCGGCGGGGTTGTCTTTTTTCAATTTTGTATGTATTCTGAAATTTGAACTCCCGTTTCATCCAGTCCATGATTAATTCAACTGTACCTTCCCATCTATCCTCAGTTCCAAGCCCAATCGACTTTGACCCCGCGATGGCGGATCCCAACAATCCGACGTCGGTGCTTTGCTTTCTCGGCCCCAATGGCTGTGGCAAGACCACCATGGTCAAGGACCTTGAGCGGTGCGGCGCGATTCGAATGACGACCAGTGCGTTGCTCGAGGAGGCCAGGCTCGCAGGTGATCCTGACGCCAAGACCATTGACCACTACAAGAACGTGCTGAAACAGAACGTCCCGTGCGAAATTCCGTACAGGATCGCGATGTCCAGGCTTGAGCCGATGCTTCGCGGCGGCCATTACGCCGGAAGACTGTTTGCCCTCGACGGCCTCGGCCGCGGCCGGCGCCAGATCGAGCTGGTGACGGCTCACCTTCACAGGCTGCGTGATGCAGGTATGTCTCTCATTGAGGGATATGTCTTTCTGACCCTGTCATTTGAAGAGACCAAACGGCGCGTCAACGCCCGGGTTGCCGAAGCCCTCGAAAAGGGCGAGGAAATCCGACCCGAGGACGTCGACGGCGTCTGGCAGGCGCGGTATCACAAGTATTCCGAGCTGGAAGACGAGCTGCACGAAACCGCATCGCACGTCTCCGGCAGGGTGATTCACTACAACCTCGACGAGGTCAGTACCGACCGGGCAGCGGCTGAGCTGCTCAAGATGGTTACCGGCCACCACAGCGTCGAAGAGCTGCATCGGGCAATCATCGAGAAGCGCAG
>CBKWTF010000063.1:0-4224 GCA_966677695.1 uncultured bacterium
AACGAAGATCGCCGCGCAGCTCGGGGACGAGTTCGTGTCGAC
This sequence comes from uncultured bacterium, assembly GCA_966677695.1. Taxonomy (GTDB): domain Bacteria; phylum Patescibacteriota; class Minisyncoccia; order Phycocordibacterales; family JAACPR01; genus JAULZV01. Next base: position 43 of record CBKWTF010000063.1, read on the forward strand.
CGAGCATCTGTTCCTCGCATTGTTCGAGGTACCGAGCCGGGCCAAGGAAGTGCTGGCAAAGTTCCGCATCAAGCACGACCAGGTATTTCATATTTTGTCCGAGATCAAGACCGGACGGGCGAAGCTTGCCGAGAACAACAAGTCGATGAAGTCGATCCGCAAGTTCACCGTAAGTCTTACCGACAAGGCGCGTGAGAACAAGATCGATCCCGTCATCGGACGGGACAAGGAGGTGAACCGCATCATCCAGATTCTTTCGCGACGAACCAAGAACAATCCGATCCTGATCGGAGAGGCCGGAGTCGGCAAGACCGCGATCGTCGAGGGTCTTGCGAACCGCATCGCCCAGGGGGACGTGCCGGAGTCGCTCAAGGACAAGGAGCTCGTGTCGCTTGATCTGGGAGCGCTTGTCGCCGGAACCAAGTACCGAGGAGAGTTCGAGGACCGACTCAAGAAGATTCTCAAGGAGGTGACCCAGGCGCAGGGAAAGATCATTCTCTTTATCGATGAGATCCATACGCTGGCCGGAGCCGGAGCGTCGGAAGGGTCTCTGGATGCGTCTAACATGCTCAAGCCCGCGCTCGCACGCGGCGAGCTCAAGGCCATCGGAGCTACGACCATCAAGGAGTACCAGAAGTACATCGAGAAGGATGCCGCCCTCACGAGACGATTCCAGCCGGTAAGCGTTGCCGAGCCTACTATCGAGGACGCCACCGCGATCCTTCGAGGGATCAAGGAGAAGTACGAGCTCTACCACGGAGTGCGCATCACGGACGACGCGATCGTCGCCGCGGTGAACCTGTCGTCCCGATACATTACAGACCGATACCTGCCGGACAAGGCGGTCGACCTGATCGACGAGGCGTCTTCCACGCTGAAGATCTCGCTCGAGAACATGCCTGAGGAGCTTGAGGACGGAAAGCGAAAGATCATGCGCCTTGAGATCGAGCGCGAGGCACTGAACAAGGAGGAGAAGCAGACCGCGACCCAGAAGGCCCGGCTCAACAAGATCGAGAAGGAGATCGCAAACCTCAAGGAGGGAATCCAGGAACTCGACCTCAAGTGGCAAAACGAGAAGGAGACCATTTCAAACATCAAGGTGCTCAAGGGCGACCTGGAGACCATGCGCATCGAGGCCGAGCAGGCCGAGGCGCGCGCGGACCTCTCGCGGGCAGCTGAGATCCGGTATGCGACGATCCCGATGATCGACCGCGACCTCAAGGGCCAGGAGAAGCGGCTCAAGGAGCTGCAGACCTCGCGAAAGATCCTGCGCGAGGAAGTCACGCAGGAGGACATCGCCTCGATCGTGGCGCGATGGACCGGAATACCCGTCGAGCGGATGCTCGAGCACGAGGTGTCCAAGCTTGCCCGCATGGAGCGCGAGCTCAAGAAGCGAATCATCGGACAGGACGAGGCGGTCCGCAAGATCTCGAACGCCATCAAGCGGTCGCGAGCCGGAATCTCCGATCCGGACAAGCCGATCGGTTCGTTCATGTTCCTGGGACCGACCGGAGTGGGTAAGACCGAGCTCACCAAGGCGCTTGCCGAGTTCATGTTCGACGACGACAAGGCGCTCGTGCGAATCGACATGTCCGAGTTCATGGAGAAGCACTCCATCTCTAAGCTGATCGGTTCGCCGCCGGGATATGTCGGACATGAGGACGGTGCCAACATCGTGGACAAGATCCGGCACCGACCGTACTCGGTCGTACTGTTCGACGAGATCGAGAAGGCGCATCCGGAGGTGTTCAACGTCCTGCTGCAGGTGCTCGACAACGGTCGGCTGACCGACTCGAAGGGTCGAGTGGTGAACTTCAAGAACACCGTGATCATCATGACCTCAAATATCGGAGCTGAGCACATCGACAAGATGGAGACCATCGGATTCGCTTCGGACAAGTCCACCAAGACCCAGTACGAGGAGACCAAGGCCAACGTCGAGAAGGCCCTCAAGGACCACTTCCGACCGGAGTTCCTCAACCGACTCGACGACACCATCATCTTCGACATCCTGTCCCAGGAGGCGATCGAGGAGATCGTGACCATCCAGATCGAGAAGGTGCAGGAGCGATTGCTGGAGAAGGGCATCAAGATCAGGCTTGCGAAGTCCGTTCAGGCATACCTTGCCAAAGAGGGATACAACCCGCAGTACGGTGCGCGACCGCTCAAGCGCGTGATCCAGGACAGAATCCTGAACCCACTTGCGCAACTCATCATCGTGAAGGGGCTTGGAGAGGGAAGCACCGTGACCATTTCGGTCAAAGGGGACAGCTTCACCTTCGACATCAACGGCAAGGGCAACAAGAAGTCCGTATACAAGGAGAAGGACATTACGGAGGGGATGCTGGTTGGATAACCATATTCATCAAAACGAGAAGGGAATCCTTCCGAATCCTGGTCCTCGCACTGTAAAAAGAAAGCACCGGTTCATATGAACCGGTGCTTTCTTTTTACAAGGATCGCTGCGGAGGGATTCTTCAGGATTTCCCTTCTCGTTTTTCTGAAATCTGTTTCCTCCAGCGGCGCCTCGGTTACTTGGTTTTCTTGTTTAGGAACGAGAGTCCGGTCGCGAACGCGGCGATTCCGACAACAAATGATCCGATGACGAACGCTGTCAGGATGTCTACTCTGAACTGGATGGCGAATACGAGAGCGATGAAGAACATCACTCCGGCCAGAAGGAAGATTGCTCCGGCGTGCGCAAGAAGGTTTCCGATAAAGGCCTTTCGTTCGCTTTGGGCGACGGGCGTGTTTGTTTGTGTTTGTTCTGGCATGTGAAAAGTATAGCAAAAAATTGAGAGGGCAAAAAGAAACGGCCGCCCGAAGGCGGCCGTTTCTTTGTTTTGTGCGCAGAGGAGGATTCGAACCTCCGTAGCCCGAAGGCGAGGGATTTACAGTCCCTTGTATTTGACCGCTCTACCATCTACGCAATGTGCATATCATATATGAAAAAGGGGAGTTTTACAACCGTCTAATAAAGACTCAAACAGAAGGGGCCGCATACATGCGGCCCCTGTGGCTATGGTGTACAAGCCGTGTAAGCGAAGAACAGGTAGAAGTCACGCTCGGAAAGGTCCCTGAGGTCCTGGTGTGTTCGGTACGTGTCATACATGTTTTGGAGCAGGGCTTGCTTAGCGTGGCCGCCCCGAATCGTTTTCCTTATCAGATCCAGAGAGCTGTTCACGTATTTATCAAACCAGGTTGTGTAGAGATTAAAATCATCCCACCCTTCCTTGATGGCTTGAAAGAACCCTGTCCAGAACGCACGATCCTTCTGGGACAAGGACTTCCAACGCATTTCTGCCTTGAGTTCCAATATCCCTTTCTTTGGGTTGTTCCGAATATGCGTAATTGCTTTCTTGAAGAGGGGTCTGTGAATTTGAGCTGCAATTTCTTTGTAGAGGACATTCATCTGTTTCAAATTACAATAAATAATATATTTGTCAAATATTTTGAATCTAGTATAATGAGGCGTATGAAATCCAAAGACTACATCTACGTGGCAGGAATGACCCTGCTGATTTTTGCGGCAACGTATGCCGTTTTGGCGCTGGTCGGGCTTGTTCCCGAGCAGCTTAAGTTCGTGAGCGCGACGCCTGGGCCTGACTCCGACAAGGAGGAGGTGGACTATGTTGCCGACGGTCCAAAGGGGGATGACGCAGTCGCGAATGCCGATACCAACCTGGTGCCGGACAAGATCGAGATCGCCAAGATCGGCGTATCTTCAACCATCCAGAAGCCAAAGTCTGCCGACGTGGCTACTCTGGACTCGGCGCTCGCAAAGGGCGCGACCTACTATCCGGGATCCGGAACCCTGCAGGGAGGAAACATGTTCATCTTCGGGCACAGCACCAATTGGAAGGTGGTAAACAACCCCGCATACAAGACCTTCAACGATCTGGACAAGCTGGTGGCGGGGGATGAGATTACGCTGACTGCCGGCGGAAAGAAGTACGTATATACGGTGCGCAGCGTGCGACTTGCCAGCGAGAATGACGTTCTGGTGAACTTCAGCAACGACGGCCGCATGCTGACCATTTCTACCTGCGATACCTTCGGGCGCAAACAGGACCGATGGGTGGTAGAGGCTGAGTTTGAGGAGGTGGGGTAGTCTTGTAGGCGTCGCATGCTGACGCCGTGTCCTATACTTTAAATTATAAAAAAGAGGCCCGCGGAGCTGTG
>CBKWTF010000064.1:0-4175 GCA_966677695.1 uncultured bacterium
CCCGCTTGGTTCACGGGGCAGATGGGACGCGCTGGTCACGCTGAACATGTGTTCGGGGTTAGTGCGTCCCCTTACAGAATGTCCCGAACGATGCTTATTCCCTATGTGAGACAGTTGTTAAGCGATCGTCACAACCGTAATTATTATAAATTGCCTGACATAATATGTCAACTATTCCCTCGCATACCATCCTCTGTCCGCATTTGAGCAAAATAAAGGCCCGGTCTCGTCTGCACGAGTACCGGGCCCGCGACCGAAGTCGCAACACACACACTTCACACACACTACCGCCACACATGGCGGCAAATCCTCTAAGCGGAGCGCGACTGCAGGTCGCACGGGGGGATGGCGATTTGCGTCGCGCTCCGCTTACCTTCCGGCCGTCTCTGGGGGAACACGGGGCCGCAGGAAAATGTGAGCAGGAGGACGATCTTGCGAAAGCGTCCGTCGTCAGGAATCCGGGGGGACCTTGCCTGACACTATCGGGGGGATTCGGACAACCTATCGGGGGATGGGTGTGGTGTCCGAGGGTGAACAGCTTGTGCCGTCACGCCCTCCTGCTTATTCCGGGGGAAAATTCTGTGGAGCGTCCGGAGAGGGCGCTCCGTTCTCATCGTCTTTCGACGCTTGGGTTTTGTGAGAACGGACGCCGCATAATTCCGGACGCTCCAGTGGGAAGTGGCTTATGAAAGAACAGTGGGAATAGTATAGCACATTGTAAAAATTTGTCAAGAATTTTGCCTGACTTTTTCAATATGCCTCTCAAAACCATCGAAATATCCTTATATTAAGGGTTATATTGAGCAATACACACCGGTTCTACCCCTTCTGTACGGACAGAAAGTCCGTGATGATTCGCTCGACCTCGTGCGCGTCCCTGGCCTCCATAAGCTCGGCTCGCAGCTCCTTGGCATGCTCAAATCCGTTCACGTACGCCTTGTAGTGCTTCTTCATGATGTTGAAGCTCTTGTGCGGCAGATGCGTTGCGAACAGATGCGTATGCTCGACGAGCGCGTTCAGCTTCTCTTCCAGGGTCACATCCGCCCCGCCCTTTCGATCGCGGTTGAACACCCATGGGTTGCCGAAGATTCCGCGGCCGATCATGACGCCGTCCGCTCCGGTCTCCTCGGCCTTTCGATATGCGTCCTCAAGATCGAGCACGTCTCCGTTTCCGAAGATCAGCGTCTCGGACTTCATGCTGTCGCGCAGCGCGACCGCGTCCTTCACGCGGTTCCACTTCGCCGGAACCTTGGACATCTCCTTGCGCGTTCGCGCATGGATCGTCAGCACGGCAGGTTTGGCCTTCAGGATATGTCCTACCCACTCCTCCATCGTGTCGGTATTGAATCCGAGCCGGGTCTTTACCGAAACAGGAATCGGCTCCCTGCCCGTTTCCTTTGACGCGCGCCTGATCCCCTTCTTCACCGCCTCGATGATCTGGGTCGCAAGCCTCGGCTCCTTGATGAGAAATGCGCCGGCTCTCTGTCGCTGCACCGCCGCGTCAGGACATCCCATGTTGATGTCGATGCCGTCGAATCCGGCCTTTGTCACCTCGTATGCCGCCTGCTCCATATACTGCGGTCGTCCCGAGAACAGCTGCGCGACGATCGGTCGCTCGTTCTCGAAGTACAGCAGATCCTTCCAGAGCCGGTCGTGGCTTGAGAGCCCGTTCTCGTCCGGATTGTCCTTGGGCGCGCGGCACAGTCCGTCCGCGGAGACGAACTCGGTCCACATCACGTCCGGTCGCCCGTACTTGGCGAAGATCTGCCGAAACGACACGTCGGTCACGTCCGCCATGGGAGCGAGCACAATAATCGGCTTCTTGAGCGTTGCCCAGAATCCGTGATGCACCTTTTCCTTCTTGAACAGGTTTCGTAAAAAATCCATTGCTCCAGACTACCACAGGTGTGTCGAGTACCCAATATTGCAAAATCCATGCCGAGTGCTTTAATGGAAAGGAATCCGAACCGTAACAGCAATGAAGATCATTCAGTATCAGCCCCACCGAATGAGCAGCTTCTTCGAGCACTGCTTTGAGATACTCGGAGCCCTCAGCTTCATCGGCGTCATGCTTGCCTGCCTTCTGCCGTCAGGATACCGCTTTATGGCACCCTCCGCCTGGATATTCGTGATTTGCCTGGTCGGCTGGAGCTTTATCCAGTTTTTTGTTCCCATTAAGCCCAAGTCCGAGGAAGAGGATGGCGACGGACTCAACTCCTGAATACTCCGCATGTCTGCCAACGCACAAGGCCCGCGACTTCGTCGCGGGCCTCATTCTTTGCATCAAACTGTATTCCCTATTTGTACTCAACGTTCTTGTACACGAAGTCCCTCAGCATGTTGACGTCATACGCGATGTCGTTGCTGCGCAGGATGATGTATACGATCGTTCGCTTCTCCCCGTCGAAGTCCTGCTCGAACAGCGCGACCTGGGTCTTGAGCGCCTCGTCCGTAAATCCGTTCTTTCCTCCTACGTACTCATCGTCGTTTCGGAACTTCGAGTTGCTGAACCAGGTCTTCTTTCCAAGCTCATGCTTCTTTTCGGTCGTTCGGTCGAAGATGTACCCGCGATACTCCATGATGTACCGGGTCAGCTTGAGAAGGTCGCGTGCCGTCGAGGTATTGTTCGGAGAGAGTCCGCTCGCGTCGTCGTATGACGTGTCGAGCATGCCGATGGACTCGGCCTTGTTGTTCATGTCAGAGATGAAGCTCGCGCGGTCCTTGGCCATGGCAAGCCCCTCGGCCGCGTCGTTGCTCGACTCCAGGAGAAGAGGCCAGAGCAGCTCAGACACCGTATAGGTCTCGCCCTTCTTCAGGTCCCCCTGGGTTCCGTAGGTATTGATTGCGGTCGCGTTAAGCGTGGTTCGGGCGTTCAGGCCAAGCGCCTCGTCCGCGACAAGCGCGGTCATCAGCTTGGTTACGGACGCTATCGGCATCTCCTGGCTGATGTTTTTCGAAACAAGAATCTCACCGGTCTCAAGGTCGGCGACGAGCCAGCTGGCAGCCGATATCTTCGGCTTCTTGTTCTGGTTGGTCACATAGAAATCTCGCGGATCAGCGTCTTTTTCCTGCGCCTCCTCGGCATCAGGACCCCCCTGCTGCGCCTGCGCAAAGTCGAGCTCGGTCGTCACCTCGGCCACATATGCGGCGGCAACGGTGTACAGATGGCCGGAAGTCCGGACCGCGCCGTATCCGACTGCGAGTCCGCTTGCGATTGCCAGTATGAAAATGAACGAGGAAATGATTTTGCGCATGATCTTATCCGAACTGCCGATTAATTTTAGGTGTACTTCTGAATCTCCAGATTCCCACCCGAAACAGTAAACGATATTGTATCACCTTCGAACAAATCCCCCAAGACAAGCGCCTGGGCGATCTTGGACTCGAGTTCCTTGATGATGACGCGGTTCATCTCTCGGGCGCCGAATCGCGGGTTGTTTCCGACTTGTACCAGATACTGAAGCAGCTCGGGAGACTCCTTGAGCGTAATGCCGCGCTGGTCAAGCCGCTTCGCAAGCTTCTCGACCATCAGGTGCGCGACCGAGTGCAAGTGCTCGCTGCCCAGAGACCGGAACAGGATGACGTCGTCGAATCGGTTGAGGAGCTCCGTTCGCAGGATGTGCGCGCCGATGATATGGTCGATGATCTGCTGCTTGGTCACCTGGTTCGCGACGGCCTGCGAGTACAGGATGTCGCTTCCCGCGTTGGACGTCGCGATGATGATGAAGTTTCGCATGTTGACCCGCTCGCCTCGCCCGCCGGTAAAGAATCCCTGGTCGATGATCTGCAGGAACAGGTCGTGCACGTCGGGAGAAGCCTTCTCGAACTCGTCCAAGAGCAGGACGCCGTGTCCTTCCTCCCGGACCTTTGAGGCGAACACTCCCGCGCGTTGAGCGCTTCCGATCATGCGCTCAAGCGCCAGCTCGTCCGCGTACTCGCTCATGTCCGAGCGCAGCATCGTCTCCTCGTTGCCGAAGAAGAGCGCGGCAAGCGCCTTGGCGGTCTCGGTCTTTCCTACTCCGGTCGGTCCGACGAACATGAACGACGCAAGCGGTCGCTTCGGATTGGCGAGTCCCGTTCGGGCACGCAGCATGGCGTCGCATACCGCGTCGACCGCAGCGTCCTGTCCGACGCCGCCGGCATCATCCGTGGGCAGGCCATCAGCGTCGACGGCG
>CBKWTF010000065.1:0-4146 GCA_966677695.1 uncultured bacterium
ATACGGGTCAGTGCTGGACAATCCTGACCTTACGACGGTGTGTCTGATCGGAGACGGTGAAGCTGAGACCGGGGCAACTGCAACCGCATGGCATATCAACAAGTTCGTTGATCCAAAAACTAACGGCGCTGTTTTGCCGATACTGCACCTGAACGAATACAAAATTTCAGGACCGACCATATTCGGTCGCATGAGCGACGGGGAGCTGCAGAAGCTGTTCGAAGGATACGGATACGAGGTCTTCTTCGCGGCATTTGACGAGGAACAACCCGAGGAGATTTTTTATGACATGCATGCCGCACTGCACATGGCGTTCAGGAGCATCGAGCGCATCAAAAGTACGGAAGAGGAAGTCGTGGCTCCCAAAATGCCAATGATCATTCTGCGTACCCCGAAGGGATGGACAGGAACCAGAGAGTTCGACGGCCAGAAGCTCGAGGGTAACTTCCAGTCGCATCAGGTCATCCTGAAGGATGCCAGGACGAATCCTGCCGAACTCAAGGCACTTGAGTCGTGGATGCGCTCATATGCGTTTGAGGAACTGTTTGACCAGTACAAGGGGTTCGCTGCAGACGTGCGGGCGCTCATTCCGGATGAGGAGCATCGTCTCGGACTCAATCCACATCTGTGGGCGCAGGACTCCAGGGATCTGCTTCTGCCGGATATCCATCGGCACGCCGAGGAGGCGACAATACCGGGAACTGTTGGATCAAGCTCGATGCGCCGTGCCGGAGAGTATCTGCACGACGTGTTCAGGCTCAACAAGGATAACTTCAGACTGTTCTCTCCGGACGAGACCTATTCCAACAAGCTCGACAAGGTGTTCGATGTCACGAGTCGCGCGTTCGTGTGGCCGCGCAAGGACGTTGACAAGAATATGAGTGCAAGCGGAAAGGTCATTGAGATGCTGTCGGAACATTCACTTCAGGGTCTCTTGCAGGGATACGTGCTGTCTGGGCGTCACGGCATCTTTGCCTCATACGAGGCATTTGTTCAGATCGTCGCAAGCATGGCGGACCAGTATGCAAAGTTTCTCAAGGTCGCCCGAAGGATTCCGTGGCGAAACTCGGTACCGTCGTTCAACTATATTCTGACGTCCTCGGGATGGAGACAGGAGCACAACGGATTCTCACACCAGAATCCTGGGTTTATCGATGACATGCTGCAGCGGCAGGGGGACTTCATTACGGTATATTTTCCGCCGGACGGAAACAGTACGCTGGCCTGTCTCGAGGAGATGCTCTCAAGCAGAGATACGATAAATGTCCTGGCAGCTGGAAAGACGCTTGAGCCGCGCTGGCTGACGGTGGACGAGGCGCGAATGCAGATCAAGAGCGGGTTCTCAATCTGGAAGTTCGCGAGTGATGAAAATCCGGACATCGTCTTCTGCTCGCTCGGTGATTATGTGACCAAGGAAATGCTTGCTGCGATTTCGATCCTGAAGAGGGAAATTCCTTCGCTTAAGATCAGGTATGTGAACGGCGTCAAGCTCGAGTCGAGTGGATTCTCGAAGCTGTGCCAGATGGAAGGAGAGGGGGGATTCAATAGTCTGTTTACGTACGACAAGCCCGTCATCTTCAACTTCCATGGCTACCCGCAGACCATCAAGCAGCTGCTGTTCGACTGCGCCCAGGATACGAGTCGCTTTCGCGTGAACGGATACGTGGAGAACGGTTCCACTACCACGACGTTCGACATGCAGATCCGAAATGGAACCAGCCGCTACGACCTGGTCATCCAGGCGATCGAGCGGCTGCCTGACGAGGTTGCGATCGCGGAACGCCGCGATGCCGTCATTCGCAAGTACCGAACCAAGATTTCGGAACACCGCGAGTACATTATCAGGAACGGAGTCGATCCGGATGAAATAGAACAATGGACATGGCAGGCATAATTATCTTAAGCAACCCGGGCAGCGCGTCCAAAAAGTATTCCGTCTATCAGGAGGGGGCTGAGATGGCTTGGTTTCATTTTGAAAAGGCCGGCAAAGATTATGTGTGCTCGTACAAGGTCGTAACCGCGTTCGAGAAGAAAGGCGTATCCGAGGATGAGTACCATGCTTCGGTTGCCTTTGTGATGGACCGGCTCGAGAAGGCCGGACTGATTACCGACAGGGCTGACGTGTATGCCGTGTCCATCAGGACCGTGATCCCGGATCCAGACTTCACAAAGGACTCGCTGCTTACCGCGCAGGTCGCGAAGTACCTGAAGAAACTTGCGGCATTGGATCCTCTGCACATTAACCCGGTACTGGATGAAATTGATACTATGCAGAATGTGCTCGCAAAGCGTACGTTCATCACGTTGATTTCAGACTCGTCGTTCCATGTGACCGCGCGGCGACGCATTCCGGTCGGTCTGCCGTATGAGGTCCAGACAATCGGATATCACGGGCTTTCCTGCGAGTCTGTGCTGAACAGGCTGGCCAAAAGAGGCGTAGAGCCCGGACGTCTTGTCGTGTGCCACCTGGGCGGTGGAAGCAGCGTCTCTGCGATCAAAAGCGGGAGGAGTCTGTACAACTCGATGGAGTATTCTCCGTTGTCGGGCGTGATGATGGCAAGCAGGCCGGGATCGATCGACCCGCTGCTGGTGCTCAAGATCACGCAGGAGCAGAAGTTTTCGTACGAGGAGGGGTTGAACTTTCTATACTCGAACTCAGGCCTGAAGGCGTTGAGCGGTGTCTCAGACGACCTGCGGCTGGTCCGCGAGGAGGCCTTTAAGGGAAACCAGCATGCCAAGCAGGCGGTCGTTCAGTTTGTTGATTCGGTCTGCGCTCATATAGGCATCGCGACAACATATGCACAAGGCATAGACACGCTGGTGTTTGCGGGAACCGTCGGATTTCGCGCATCGTATATCCGCGAGATGGTGGCGGATCGGCTACGCTGGATGGGCATCGAGTTGCATCACGACAAGAACCTGGAGGATCTCGATACCTGCTTCGAGATCTCGACGCATGATTCTCGAATTCGCGTATTTGTAGTCCAGATCGATGAGATGAGAGAAATGCACAGGCACACCCTGGAGCTTCTGCGGGCCAAGATATAATGGGTGGGTTATATCTAAGATATTTACCATGCATACTGCAAAAAGGGTCGCACATACATTACTGATTATCGGAGGACTGAACTGGGGAATATACGGAGTGAGCGGTTTTAACATGGTGTCATGGGTGCTTGGCGCATTTCCCATGATAGAAAACATCGTATATGTCCTTGTCGGACTGTCCGCGCTCTTCATCCTGCTCAAGCAGCACAAGGCGTGCTGCTGCACCTGCGCTACGTGCGAGACGGGGGACCACTGCAAGGACTGCCGCGTAACGGAAACGAAGGGTACGAAGCCGATCGGTCCCAATTCAGATCCTACTCCCAAGGCCTAACTAGTTTCTAAGGAAAAAATAAAGTCAAAGTCCCGCTCGGACTTTGACTTTTTTCCTGGCGTATGCAATCGTGTATCAAACACGCTCTCCTTATTCTATGACACACAAATTCGATCTATTGATTCGACTTGCCTTAACTGATTTTGGCAAGGCGGTCTTCGCTCTTTGCCACGTTCCGCTCGGTGCGACCTTGCGGAGCGAGGTCGCGCGGCGTCTGGACCATCGTGATGCTCAGATTGCAGACCTTATGCTTCTGATGTACCTGCTCTGCGACTGTGACGGAACCCCGGACTGGCAACTTATTCGCAGGTGCAGGAGCCATCGGCTGCCGCTGATTCGTTCCGTGGCGTACGAGACCTCGTTTCGACTTAATCCGAAACTGGAATTGGAATGCCTTCGACTGCACCCAACTGGTCCGACACAACTGAGGGCTTTGGCACAGAATGCTAAGGTGCAAGCTGCTGAACGTGAGCGTGCCATGGCGCTGCTCATGCTGTTCCATGGAAGTCACTGTAAGCTGGAGGAGCTGCAGAAATGGTCCTGCCGTCCCTTGCCGCATGCCCTGGGAACAGGGTTCGAGGTGAGTTCGTTTGCTGATCTTTTGCTGAAGCGGAGACTCGGCTTGCCCGTTGGAAAAGGTTGGCATCTCGCCAACGAAGTCCGTGAAGCATTTGCCCAATAGGATGCTGACCCAAGTCGGCCGCGTGTTCCGAAGGGGCACACGGTCTCTTCTTTTCCCCCCCCCTTGTTTCTTCCAGCTCGTCTTC
>CBKWTF010000066.1:0-3967 GCA_966677695.1 uncultured bacterium
CTGGCCTCTATATTTTTCAGTGCGCAAGAGAGGACTCGAACCTCCACACCCGAAGGCACACCCACCTCAAGGGTGCGTGTATACCAATTTCACCACTTGCGCGTGCATTGATTATACATATTTTCAGCAAACAGCAAACCCCGCCTGCGGGGCAGCGCAGGCGGGGTTCAAAAATGGCTAGGAGATGTAATTTTTGGTTTTGTTGGTTTTATGTTGTGTGTCGTACGTGCTTCATCTTTCGCAGCGGCTTGATTCCTGCGTCCTCGAGCGCCTCACGAGCCTCTTCGAACTTTCCGTCCTCTCGAAGCTCATGCGACTCGACGAGCGCGTCAAACTTTTCCTGCGAATCGATGATGTCGGCCATAGGAGTGTCCGCTACCATTCGTCGGAACGCCTCATAATCGTTCGACTCAATTAGAGCATCAAACTCTCTTTTTCGTTCCTTGTGCTGCTCGGGATCCTTGATCTCGGGCAGCGTTATACCGGCATCCCTGATGACCGACACGGCTTCGGCATACCTTCCCTCCTTGCGGAGGGCCTGGGCATCCTCAAGAGCCTCCTGCTGCTGCGCCGTGAGATTTTCAAGCCTCAACGTAAACGGATGTGGGACGTGCTCACCCCGGTCTGGCCTTGTAAACGGGACCGTCTTCGTTTCGGCGGCATGTGCGCCGGCCGCTCCGAGTGTAAGTCCTACAAGTGCCAGTGCGGGAATGACCTTCCTCTTATTGATGTTCATACCGTAGGTTCAACTTAGCCTGTAATCGCTCATAAGGTCGTACGCCCTTACAGATACTAGTACGTGTCGAGGTAGAATTTCTTTCATTCTCCAAAAGAGAATCCTGGGCCACTTCGCTCGGCAGCTGCTCGAGCGGAATGACCATGCAGACGACGAACAGACTGTCTGAGGTGCTTGTCCCGATGACGCTTACCACGGTCTTGGTAGCAAACAGGCTTCGGTCAGAATCAGAAAGCTCAGCGAGATCAAGGTCCCACACCATTCCTGTAGGAGTGCGCAGAATGACCGTATCTCCCGGCTCGACCATTCCGACCAGCAGTCCTCGGTCGGGCTGCAGAAACGCCTTTCGGGTCGCGTCCCCTACGGACGTATGGAACGGAATCGACGGACTGACGCGAGATTCCAGGAACTCACCGAGTCCGATCAGGAAGCCCAGATATCCGAGAACCACGGAAAGAAGTGCCGAGGACACTGTCAGAACCACGATGTTGTACCGATAGCCGCGCTTGGTTTTTCGAATGACGTAGTCCGTTACGAAAATGAAGGCCACGAACACGATGATCCACAGAAGCGGCAGGAAGTCCGCCCAGAACTGGATTATGCTTTCATGCGTCGCGGGCTGGTACCGCAGAGGCGCGGTCACGAACACGAACAGCGTCGCAGATACCGCGATGGCCCCGCAGAAAGTTGCCGCAGCACCAAGTACCCACACGCCTCCCTCTTGCAGGAAGAACTGCCACTTCGGTTTTGGCGCAACTTTCTCCCGATCGATTCGCTCGAGTACTTTCTGCGATATGTCTGGCATGTGTTCGTGCTTATCCATGATGCGTGTAGTTATTGGCTTGTAAATGCTTCCTGATCTCCCCCTTGGCCCTGCTCAGCCAGGTCGCGAAGGTCCCGGGCGGCTTCTCGATAATGTCGGATATCTCGTCGTAGCTCTTATGTTCAAAGTACTTGAGCACTACCACGTCCTGATACTTCTGCTTGAGCGACCTGATCGCATCCCACAGAAGCCTGGAGTCCGCATTGGAGACATGCTCTCCTTCTATGTTTATCTCGCTTAGAAACTCCTCCATCGAGTCGTCCGGCAGAAGCGTCGCCTCGATGTGCCGCTTGTTCTTGCGGTGGAAGCTGATGGTCTCGTTGTGCGCGATTCGATACAGCCATGAGGAGAACTGCAGTTTGGGATCAAAGCTGTTGAGGTTGATGTATGCCTTGATGAAGGTGTTCTGGACGATGTCGGCGATCAGGTCGTCCGAGAAGGCACTGATGCGCCTTACGTACCGGTACATCTTGTCCTGGTACTTCTTGATCAAGAACCCAAAAACATCCCTGTCCTTAAGGGACAGGGCTACCAGCTCGCTATCAGGCGTCTGCTCGTATGGCTCCATGGGTATACATTAGTATAGTACGGATTTGGCGAGAGTTTCTTTCAAAAGGAAAAGGACCGCGAAAGCGGTCCTTTTCCTTAGTCCTTCTTCTCCTCTGCCTCTGGAGCGGCCTCTGCCGGAGTCTCTGCGGTCTCGGCTGGTGCTTCCTCTACGGGAGCCTCCTCGACAACCGGAGTCTTGTGGTCCTCAGTTGAGGTTCCGACCGCAAGCATCTTGAATCGCTTGCTGATCTCCTTGAGCGCCTTGTCTCGGATGTAGTACAGCTTGCTCTTTGTAGTCTGTGATCGCTTAAGCACCTCGATCTTGTCAATCATCGGTGAGTAGAGCGGGAAGATCTTCTCTACGCCGTATCCGTTAGTGTTTCGTCGTACGGTGAAGGTCGCACCTGCCTCAGAACCGTGCTTTCGCGCAAGCACCATTCCCTCGAAGGCCTGAAGTCGGGTCTTTCCCTTCTCCTGGATCTTCTGCCACACCCGAACAGTATCACCTGTTCGCATGTCGAGGTTCTTTCGTGAGGCAATATCTACTGGAGTTATTACTGTGTTCATAATTAAAAATATTTCGTTAGTACGCAGTACTGTAGCACAGTCTGCGGGATTTATCAATATATACAAGAGAACTCCTCCGTCCGGGGGAAAATTGGACGGAGGAGTCGGTCATGGCACAAGTGCGGGGCCGGAAAAACTGTACTTCCTTAGTATAGTACCGACCCAGACATTCGCAAGTACCTGAATGCACAGCAAAAATAAAGGACCCGTTCGCTTTGGGAGGCAAACGGGTCCGATGGCTGACGGGAGGTCAGAATCTGGCGCCCCTATCGGAGGCCGCTGAGAGGAATCCTCCTCATGGGCTTTCGACTGGAGTCACGACCGTGCTGATGGCCGCCACCGGGCGAGCCGGGACGGTCATCTGCATGGGTTTTTGGGGAACGATCGACGCCACCGTGTTTGCGGCGGCCCTGCTGTGCTTGCGAGGCGTGGGCCATATCAGTGATACAATATAGCCAATTACTCGTTATGTCAATATTTCGCACGGCTGCTATTCCCCAACCTGTTCCAGGGCACGGGTGAAATCTTCAGGATACGGAGCCTCAACCCTTTGGGAGAATCCCGCCTGGTCCGCGAACTCAAGCGAGTACGCATGGAGGGCCAGCCTGTCGAATCCAAGCAGTTTCGGCTTTCGGGACGCGTACAGCCTATCGGCAATTACGGGATGCTGCAGGTAGCGCGCATGTACGCGAATCTGATGGGTTCGTCCGGTCTTGGGCTGCGCATCAACGAACAGGACCGGCTCGTTGCCGTCCTTTGCCCGGGCCAATACATGGAAAAACGTAATCGCCGGCTTGAGTTCCCCCCTGGAGTTGCGTTCGGTCGTCCGCTTGCGGAAGTCCTTCTTGTGCTTGCCGATAGGCTCGGTCACCGTCACGTGATCGTCCCTCATGTTTCCGTAAAGAAACGCACGGTATGTCTTTTTGATCTCGCGGTTCTTGAAAAGACCTTTGTAGTATTCATATGCATCCTGATTCAGAGCGACCAAAAGCGCTCCTGACGTGTCCTTGTCGATGCGGTGCACGATGCCGTGGCGGGCGATTTCCTCACCGGTTCCGATCCGGAGCGGTTCCCCCACATTTTCAGCCTGAGGAAACTGCTCAAGCACCCAGTCCGAGACGGTATACTCCTCGTGCTGGCCGCTCTTGTGCACGCTGATGCCCGCCGGCTTGCTGATGACGACATAATCTGGTGTTTGCGTAAGAAGCTCAATCTTCATATCAAAAGTATATACGGCGCAGGCACGGGGGACCCGGAGTCCCCAGCTGAGTAACTGGGTGGGGGGTGGGGGG
>CBKWTF010000067.1:0-3932 GCA_966677695.1 uncultured bacterium
TTTCTAGCGCATGGATGTGGCAAGCGTGACTGCGAGTGGTGTTCGCTCCATGCGGCAGTGAACAAGAAGTAAGCACTGCGAAACGACCGGCGGACAATATCTCGAAGGATCCGTCCGCAGCGATCCTTGCGAAAACAAAAAGACCACAGGTTTCTGTGGTCTTTTTGTTTTCGTACTGCGAGGACCAGGGTCCGAAGGAATTTGTCCGCCGGTCCTGCGTTAGTTTATTCCTACTGAGGCTCGTTTCCTGAGAGAACGGTGTCGATGATCCCCTTAACCGTAGCGTACGGCTGGTTACCCTTGATCGGGATCTGCACGCCGCCCTTTGAGATCAGGATGTTGTACGGGGTTCCGAACTGCTTGTCCACGGCCGCAATTCCGTTTCCGTCCTTTACGTCCTTGGCTAGCTCATCCTTCGGATAGTCAGATGCAAGGCAGGCCTTGTACTCAGACTCGTTGATGCCGATCTTGGTAGCCTCGGCCAGAAGGTTCTCCTCGCTGAGGGTGTCAGGGGATCCGGCAATGATGTTGTCCGAGTACTCCCAGAACTTGTCGTTTCCTCCAAGCTTGGCGACACACTCCGCCGCAAGAGCTGCGGGCTCTGCGTCAGGGTGGATCTGCTTAAGAGGGAAGTGTCGGTACACCCACGCGACCTTTCCTGTCGTTCCGTACTCCTCCATGATTCGTGTCATGGTCGAGTGGAATCCCTTACAGAACGGACACTCGTAGTCAGAGTACTCCACGATGACGATCTCGGCATCAGGGTTTCCTCGGATATGGTCGTTTCCGTCTACCGGAGCGATCGAGAGCTCGATGTTCTCGTCGGTCGGAGCGTTATTTGCTTGCTGCTGCTTGTTCGTGAGATAGATCGCTCCCGCGATGATCAGTCCGGACACAACAATCGCAATAGGAATAAAAACTTTGTTCATGACTATTGTTACTTATGGTAATATGCATAGTATATATGCTATCAGTGTGGGATTCAATTCTGCTTGGCCTGGTCCAGGGTATAACCGAGTTTTTGCCAATTTCGTCCTCGGGACATCTTATATTGGCTCGCGAGATACTTGGCATCAGCCAGGAGGGGGGCCTTGCCTTTGACGCCATGCTGCAGTTGGCGACTGCGCTTGCTGTGCTGCTGTACTTCAGGTCGGACGTATGGGACCTGGTCAAGAACCTGTTCAGTACGACGCGCGACTCAGCAAAGACAAAGCTGACCGGATACTTGCTTGTCGGAACGGTTCCTGCTGCGGTGGCCGGGCTTTTGCTTGAGGATTATATGGAAACGCTGTTTCGCAGTCCGAAACTCGTCGCAGTGACACTGGTCGCGGGTGCCGCGATTATGCTGGCTGCCGATCGGGCGCTTGCCAGGAGGGCGGCACGCGGCAGCGTAGACGGTCTGACTGCTGGCAAGTCCGTGATCATCGGTTTTTTCCAGGCGCTTGCGCTTGTGCCAGGCATGTCGCGCTCGGGCATGACCATCTCGGGAGGATATCTTCTCGGTATCCAGAAGGAGACGGCAATCCGGTTCAGCTTCCTGCTGGCCATTCCGGTCATAGTCGGCTCAGGATTGCTGAAACTGCCCGATCTCGTCCAGGAGACCGGAGTGACCGGTAGCGGGGCGCTGAGCCTCATTTTGGGCTTTGTATCATCATTTGCGTTCGGATGGCTGGCAATCGATTTTCTCCTGAAGTTTCTGCGCTCCAATACCTTTACCGGATTTGCGCTGTATCGAATCGCGTTGGCAGCTGCCATCGTCGCCGTGCTTGTATAATGGCGTCATAAAAGCAGAAAGGGCCGCCCACGGGGCGGCCCTTTCTCTTAGAATCCTAATGTCGGTGCAAGATTGTTCTCCGCGACTGTTTCCCATGCGGAGGTGTCGAGCGTGATCTTGTCCTTTGTGCCGCGATTGTCGTAATTGAGGTATCCGTTCTGCATCGCGAAGTCGTACACCTTTCGCGTAACACGCACGTCCTGCTTACAGTACGACACGACCTCGTCGATCTTGCCCTGACGCCACCAGATGATCGACTGGAGACCGTCTGCAGACTTTGACTCGCCAAGCGTTGCCGAGGCAATGTCGTCGAGCTTGATTCGTCGTCCAAGCACGCTCTTGACCTCTCGCATGATGTCGAGACTTTTAATATCCTTAAGGTTACCCGCGTAATATTTATCCAAAAGGGGAATGTCGAAATGGTCGCCGTTGTAACTTACGAGCATACCGGCGCTCTCAATGAGCGGCCATAGCTTGCCAAGGTCCTCTTTGAAATAATGCGTAATCTCGTCGGTATCGCTGTCATGCACGCATACCACAGCCAGATCAAGGTCAGCCGGGTTGGGTGATCCGACCTCGTCAAAGGTATTCGTTGTCTCAATATCGAATGTAAGTACTTTCATAGTCTGCTTATTGTACGCTATCGATTCTTATTCACAAACTGTGGAATCTTCTTGAATGCGAGCTTCTTTTCCTTCTTATCGGCAAGTCGCTTGAGAACGAGCTTCTTTGAGGAAATCTCGTCGTCTCCCAGGGCGGCGAAGTAGGCGCAGCCCTTGTGTACGGCCCGCTTGATCTGGTCTCCGATCTTCTTTGCCGAAAAGTCGAGCATGACGCTTATGCCCGCCAAGCGCAGGTCGTCTGCAAGCGTCATGGCAGGCTCGATGAAGTTCTGGTGCATCGGGGCGAGGTATACGTCCGTCGTGTCCTTGAACTCGGGCAGAAGGTCGTAGGTCTCAAGCACGTCTCTAAGCGTTACGTCTCCCATGCCGAAGCCGAATGCTGGCACTGAGTCGTTTGAGAAGATGTGCGTCAGGTTGTCGTACCGACCTCCTCCGAATACCGATCGGTTATTGGACGGGCTCGTATCAAAAATCTCGAAGATAATCCCGTTGTAATAGTCGAATCCTCGCACGAGGTACGGATCGAACTCGATATTCGAAATGCCTCGGTTTCGAAGGAGGTCGATGACCGCCTGTGTCTCCTCATCGAGCTCTGGATTGTAGGTAAACCCCTTGCCGGCAATTTCCTGAAGCTGCTTGTCGAAGTCGTCGATCTTGTTCCTTCGGTCAATAAGCTTTATCACCCTGTGCTTCTGCTCGTCGGACAGGGAAGTGTTCTCAAAGAACGCGTTGAGTATCTTGCGGCTGCTGATCTTGATGACGAACTGCATGTCGCTAAGTCCGAACGTGCTCAGGATATCGTATGCGATCTGGACGACCTCCGTTTCCGCATATACCGAATCCATGCCGAACAGGTCGACGTTAAGCTGCCAGTGCTCTCGCAGTCGTCCCTTCTGGGGTCGCTCGTATCGAAACACGTTGGGAATCGAGAACCATCGAAGCGGATAGCTGGCCTCGCGGTGCTTCTTGGCAACCATGCGGGCTACCGTCGGCGTCATCTCGGGGCGTAAACTGATCTCTCGACCGCCCTTGTCGGTAAACGTGTAGGTCTGCTCGTTCACGATCTCCTCGCCGGATTTCTGCCTGTAGATCTCGGCGTATTCAAGCGGGCTCGCGTCGTATTGCTCGTATCCGTACTTTTTCAGAACGGCCTTCCAGGTATTGAAAATGTACTCGAGGACGCGGTAGTCGGCAGGGTAGAAATCGCGCACGCCCTTGTAGTTGTCAGTTGATAGCTTCATAGGCCTGATTTTAACAGATTTTTAGAAAAATTCATGCGTGCAAAAATATCTGCGATATACTATGAGCATGGAACTGACTTCGTTCGCACCAGCAATCGGTATCGGACTGCTCATCGTATTTTTGGGGCTTGTCGTCTCGTTCGTCTACTTCACGGTGACGTTCGTTCACCATTGGGGATACTACAGCTTCTATTCGCGCATGAAACGCCTTGTGCAGTGGCTGTATGTCGGCGTGTCGCTGCTCATCCTGGCCGCACTCGGATTCTTTATCAGCGTGTACGTATTCGGAAATGG
>CBKWTF010000068.1:0-3753 GCA_966677695.1 uncultured bacterium
GACCCAGGTAGGAATCTCGTAGATGATGTTGAAATTCTTGTACGGTACGTTGTTTCGCTCGATGATGCTGCGCGCCTGCGCGTCCATCTTGACGTTGAATCCGACGATGACCGTCCGCTCGTTGGTGAGGGCGAGCTTGGCGTCCGCCTCGGAGATGTCTCCGGTCTCGGACCTGATGACGCGCAGCACCACGTGGTTGATGTTCACCTTTCGAAGCTCGTACTCGATGGCCTCCTTGCTTCCGACCACGTCAGACTTGATGACGATAGGGAGAAAGATGGAATCCTCGTCCTTCTTCTCGACGCTCTGGGCCGTGGCTGCGGGCTTGTTCTCAAGGATGTAGTCCTCGGCCTCCTTCTTGGTCTTCATGACCTCGAACGTCTCTCCGGCCGCAGGCAGGTCGTTGAATCCCGAGATGGTGAACGGGGTAGAGAATGACACGGTATCTACCTGCTTGCCGTTCTGGTCGATGATCGATCGGACAGGAGAATACGAGTTTCGGGTCACGATGAAGTCTCCCTTGCGGGCGGTACCGTTCTTGAGGATTAGCGTTGCCGTGATTCCCTTGAACTTGTCCTTGTTTGCCTCCACGACAAACCCTGAGCCTGCTGCGTTGGCGTTCGCCTTGAAGTCCTCGACTTCGGCGGTAAGGAGAATGACGTCGAGCAGGTCGTCCACGCCCTGGCCGGTCTTTGCCGAGATCTCGGCGTACGAGATGCTTCCTCCGAGTCCCTCCAGGTATATCTCGTTCTCCATGAGGGACGCCTTGGTGACGTCGACGTTGGCCTTAGGGGAGTCGATCTTGTTGATGGCGACAACGAACGGCAGGCCGGCGCCCTTGATGCACTCCAGGGCCTCCTTGGTCTGGGGCTTTACGCCGTCCTCGGCCGAGACGATGAGTACCGCGATGTCCGCGATCTTGGCTCCTCGCTCTCGCACGCTGCAGAACGCCTCGTGTCCCGGGGTGTCCAGGAAGGTGATTCGCTTCTTCTCTCCGCCATGGTCCTTCTCGACCTCGTACGCACCGATGTGCTGGGTGATTCCTCCTGCCTCCTTGGCAACGACGTTGGACTTTCGGATGTAGTCGAGCAGGGTGGACTTGCCATGGTCAATGTGGCCCATGATGGCGACGACCGGCGGACGAGCAGAGCTCGCTTCTGTTGTATGAGAAGGCTGAGACATATAAATAGTGGAGTTATACTACAAACTTAAAGATTTTTGGGCTTTTGTCAATGCGTCCTGCTCCTCCTCGGTCAGCATGACCTGGGCCTTGAAGCCTCCGATCGCCTTGGAATACACGTTCACGCGGTCTCGCGAGTGCAGGGTGGAGACGATGACTCCGTCACCCTTCTCGTTGAGCAGGCAGAGGGCGAAGCTGTTGTTTCCGCCTGACTTCACGCCGTCAAACGCCTTGAAGAGCACGAGGCCGAGCCCTCGCGGGGACGTGTGCACCTTGCGGTCCAGGATCTTGAGCGCGGCGATGATGTCGACGTTCTGCCTGTGGTTCTTCTCCAGGTAGTCGTAGATCTCGACCAGGCTCTTCTCGATGTTGTCGCGATGCGCGGTCCGCACGAGCCGGTTGAACCTGTGGTGCAGATAGGCAATCCATCCGGTGAGGAGTAGAATAATGGCTGAGGCTATTGCAAAAAGTATGGCTGTCTGGTCAAATGTTCCCAACATACTACACGATTATACAGCATGAACTCATTTTTGAGGAATCTTTTCAACAAAGGGAAAGGAAAAAGGAATATCCACCTGGACTACGCGGCGACCACGCCGGTCGCGCCCGAGGTCGTCAGGGCCATGAAGCCGTATCTGTCCGAGCAGTTTTTTAACCCGGCATCGGGATATGTGGATGCGCAGCGGGTCAAGAAGGCAATTGCCGAGAGCCGTATCGCGATCGCGAGAATGTTCCAGGTCAAGGACAATGAGGTGGTCTTTACGCAGGGTGGGACGGAATCAAACAACCTCGCGATTCTCGGACTTGCCCGACAGGCGTTGCGTGAGTACGACTTCGTGCCGCACATGATCTTCTCCGAAATCGAGCATCCTGCCGTGTCGGAGTGCATTCCGGCGCTCAGGGAGATTGGCGTCGACGTCGACATGGTTTCCGTGAGTGCGAAGGGGATCGTCGACGTCGAGCAGCTGCAGCGTCTTCTGAACGACCGTACCGTGCTGGTCTCCGTCATCTGCGTCTCGAACGAGATCGGAACGATGCAGCCAATCCATAAGATCTCCAGTGTGCTCAAGAAGTTCAAGAACGCGAAGGGTCGGGAATTCTCGCAGTATCCGTTTCTACATACCGACGCCAGCCAGGCGGTTCTGACCGAGGAGACAAGCGCGTCCAAGCTCGGCGCCGACCTGATATCGGTGGACGGGTCGAAGATCTACGCTCCGAAGATGACGGGGCTGCTGATCCGCAAACAGCACGTGCCGCTTGAGCCGCTCGTATACGGAGGAGGGCAAGAGTACGGACTGAGGTCCGGAACGGAGAACGCCGCAGGAATCGTCGGCCTGAAGGCTGCGCTTGTCCTGGCCAAGGAGAGGCGTGCCGGTGACCGCGTACATTTTGAGCGACTTCGAGACGCGCTGATTCGAGAACTGCACGCGCAGGAAATTCCTGGCGAAGTGAATGGATCTCGCGAGTACTGCGTGCCGCATATCGTGAACGTCTGCATTCCCGGACTCAATTCCGACTTTGCGGTCATCCAGCTGGACGAGCTCGGCATCAACTGCAGCGCCATGACTGCCTGCGCCAGCGCCAAGGGCGTGCCGAAGTCGCAGGTCATCGAGGCGATCGGCAGGCCTGAGTGCGCGGGTTCGTCTCTGCGCTTCTCGTTCGGGCGAGGCACGAAAGTCGCGCATGTCGTCGAGGCTATTTCCAAACTGAAAATAGTGTGTTCTAAGCAGCGCCTTTCGTAATCCCGGAACGTTTCGCGTGTCTTTTACATACAGGTACCGCAGTGGTATCATGTCGATATGATTCTCAACACCCAGCAGATCATCCTCCTTTGTCTCCTTGTCAGTTTCGTGACGTCCATCGCTACCGGAATTACGGTCGTGTCGCTTCTGCAGCAGACTCCCGAGCCCGTATCGCAGACCATCAACAGGGTGATCGAGCGAACGGTCGAGTCCGTCGCCTCAAACGAGCCGATCGAGCAGATCAAGAGCATCATTACCAATACGCCCGCTCCGGACAAGGAGGTGGTGACCGTCGTCGTGAACCAGGAGGACCAGACCATCAACGCCGTCACCAAGAACGAGGGCAGCATCGCTCGAATATACACGTCAAGCAGGAGCTCGGAATTCGTCACGCTCGGAGTCGTTCTCAACAAGGAGGGTGACATCGCAGTGGACAAGCGCATGGTGAGCAAGATTCTGGACTATACCGCGCAGTACGGAGCGAGAAGCTTTCCTGTTCGATACAAGGCGAGCAGCGAGACGGACGACTTCGTCGTCTTGAGGATCGAGGAGGGTTCCCCGAATGACTTTGTGCCGGCCTCTCTCGGAGACTCTTCGGGACTCAGGCTGGCACAGAGCGTGATATCTCTTTCCGGATCCGGAAGCACGAGCGTTTCAACCGGAGCGGTTACGAGCCTCGCTACCGCGTCAGACGGCTCGATTTCCGCCATCAGGACGTCGGTTGACGCAAACAACGTGCTCAACGGAAGCGTGCTTCTCAACCTGCAGGGACTCATTGTCGGAATCAAGACCTTTGATTCCGACGGAAGGACCACGTTCCTCCCGGTCAAC
>CBKWTF010000069.1:0-3717 GCA_966677695.1 uncultured bacterium
ATATCGTCCGGGTCAACTTGGCAAACAGCTACAATAACCGCATTTCTCCATACGGCACGCGCTCGCAGTGCTCATTCTCTGCTATTTCGGGAAATATCGAGCAGTTTACGTCCGGACAGTCCTTCAGCTGGAATGACTGGATTTCATATACTCAGAACCCAAGCAACAACCCGTTCGGGGCAACCTATCAGGCGCGAGTCGAGCTTGATCGACGAATCGCAAAGAGTGTCGGTACGCAGTCGAAGCTTCTGGAGTGGGGCCGAGGCTTCCTTTCGTTCACCGATCCTCAGACCGGCAAGATTACCAGCCCGGGTTCGGTCATCGAGGGTCAGGTCAACCAGCGACTCTTCAGCGGCGAGAGCAGAATCCAGATTGCCGACGAGTTTGACGAGATCGTCAACGCTCTCGTTAACTCACTGGTGAAGATCGCCATCAACGAGGTGACAAGCCAGAACTAATTTGCGTAGAAATTAACAGCGGAATTTGCTCTTTATTTCGCTTTCTCTGGTATAATTCTGTGTAATGAGGCAACGTTTTTCGAAGGCTTTTATAGTGTTGGCACTGTGCCTCTCCTTTTTCTTTACGAACCATTCCGTTTCGCATGCTCAGTACGGAAGCGGCGCATCTATTCCGGGTCAGACATACGGACAGTGGAACTTTGGACAGAATTCAAGCAACCCAGTGTGGGCATCCGCACCCGCTCCTCAGGCAGATCCTAATTCAAAGGATCGAGGATGGGACGTGGCCGGCCAGGTCGTGGACTGGATTCTTCAGATGTGGCTGAAGGGCATCACTGCGGCGCTGTATGTCATGGGTGCGTCCTTTGATTTTGTTACCAAGTTCGCCCTTGATGGAATCGGTGCCGACAAGGACGCGGGTCTGCAGCGTACCATTGCCACGTTGTGGACTTTTGTTCGGGACATTTCCAATATCGTCATAGTGTTTTCGCTGCTGTATCTGGCAATTCGAACGATTATTGAGGGGGAAGGCTTTGCCGACAAGAGCAAGCTGGCAAGTATTCTGGTTGCCGCGCTTCTTATTAACTTTAGTCTGCTGTTTACGCAGCTTGCGTTCAACGTATCAAATTATGTTGCTCGTGCGATCAGAACTGAGATCAGCGTTACGTCGACCGACTCCGGTGCTCCCGGTTCTGGAGGGATAGCCGATATCGGACTCGATAAGAATTCTCTTTCCGGAGGTATTGCACGGCTTTTGGGTGTTCCTGCCGGCCTTAACTACATCAGTGATTCCAGTCTGTATCATGGCGGCGTTCAGACAGAGGGTAACCTGATTAACAAGGAAAATTACAATGACGACTATTCCCAGATTCAGGCGCAGTATCTGCTGATGCTTACGATCTCGGTCATGGGCGTCGGCTTCATTCTGGTTGCGGGTGCCGGAATTCTTCTGTACCGTTACATCGTCTTTATTTTCCTTATGATCCTGGCCCCATTCGGCCTCGTGTGCTTTTTTATTCCATACCTTAAGAACATTGGCGACAAATGGCTCAGCAACCTGAAGAACCTGACGATTATCGCGCCTGTGTACTTCCTCAGTTTCTACATCTGCATGCAGTTGCTTAACGGTATCATTGCGTTAGGAAATCAGCAGACTGGCTCAGTCCATGCCTTTTTGGTACAGATGTTTACCCAGACCGCACTTATCGTCGGAACGCTTCTTGGTACGGTTATGTTTCCGATCATGGCAGCCAATGCGGGATCCGGTGCGCTTGGCAAGGTAGGAGGGTGGGCAAGCGCGAAGATTCGAGGAATCCCTAAGTTTACTGCTCAGGCTGCCGCTCGCGGAGCCATGAGCGGAACGGCCCGTACATCGAGATACCTGTTCGGTAATCAGCTGGCACGAACGGTCGGAGGGAGAAATGAGGGGGCCGTAAAGGCTCTCCAGCAGCGTGCGCAATCCGGTGACCGTGTTGCGCGAATGCGTCTTGCGGCTTCTGAGGGCCTAAAGAGCAAGACATACGATCTGCGTAACGTAAAAGGCGCTCGAGGCCTGATCAAGACGACTACGGGCTTGGAGGTTGGTGAGGGTATCAAGACCTGGGACACGAAGGTGGCGGAGCGCAAGAAAAAGCAGGATGAGCGTCTGGAGACGCAGCGTCAACGTGACATGAAGACCTATGGGTATGACAATATGGCAAAAAGCCAGGACAACCAGAATGAGGTTATTCGACTTACCGCGCTTCGAGACAACCACAAGGCAGACCTTACTCTTGCCGATAAGGAATATAAGAATGCAATTAAGACGAATACGCAGGGCATGAGCCAGGCTCAAAAGCAGGCACATGAGATGCTGATACAGCAGAAGAGGGACATTCTCAAGGCTGCCCAGGAGGCAATGACCCAGTACGAGCGGGATCTTGGAAGACAGAAGAATATCGGCTTGGTAAAGCAGTTTGAGCAGATGCAGGGTCGACTGAAAAACAATCTGACGCCGACACGACGCGCCGCCCTTGACCGAGCCTCAAAGGAGCTTGAAAAGAAATTCAAGGAGGATGGGAAGTCAAAAAAGAAGAAATAGGGCTATAATTAGCAGATAATAACAACAAGTATGAAAGACGAAAAAACACTCAAGCAAATGGTCAGAGAGTACGAGCAGCAGATGCCGCCTGAGATCATGAACATAATCACCTCATTCG
Organism: uncultured bacterium; assembly: GCA_966677695.1. GTDB lineage: Bacteria > Patescibacteriota > Minisyncoccia > Phycocordibacterales > JAACPR01 > JAULZV01. Next base: position 2,657 of record CBKWTF010000069.1, read on the forward strand.
ACTGGAAGCGTGAGCTGCGCGAGATCGTGCACCAGGAGGCGCTTATGCTCGATGTCGGTACCGCTCTTGAGGAAAGCGTGTATCTTCTGATCCTTGGGGTTATAAAAGTCGAGGACCTTTATGATGATCTTGTTGAAAATCACGAGCTTACAGAAGAGAAGGCGCAAAAGGTGCTGTATGAGATAGAGCAGCACATCTTCCAGCAACTCAATGCCCGGCTGGCCAAGATGGATGTAGGAGAGACCGGCTCGGCATATATCAAGCCAAAGGCGGATGATGTCTCACGCGATGATATTTTGGCTGAAATCGAGAACGACGTCCCTCCTCCTGTTCTGAGCAACGTAGTTATGCCCGGAACCGGAACTCTGGGTGCTGCAAGCATGGAGCCGGCAACCAAGCCCGCTGCCGGATCACGACTCGGTCTGTCTGACAACGTCTCTACGTCGGACGCAGCTTCTGAAAAGCCTGCAGATAGGCTCGGACTCAGAACTGATGCCTCCACGGACACTGCTGCGAAGCCGATAGGAGCGGTGATGCAACCGGCTTCGCCCGCATCGAAGGTTTCTGCTCTGGAATCTGCGACCTCTGCACCTCAGACGGTTCCGACTGCGCCTGTCATGCCGACGGCCAAGCCCGCCGTGCCCTCCGACCCGATTGCCTCAGGCCTTAGCACGCCTACGGTGGCCGCGGCTCCTGTTTCACCTTCTTCAGCCCCTGCGGGTCCGGCTCCGAAATCGTACGCTACCGACCCTTACCGCGAGCCGATAGAGTAACGTTAAAAGCGTAATGCAATACCAGGTACCGCAATTCATCGAAATAGAGGACAAGATCTTCGGACCGCTGACGTTCAAGCAGTTTCTCTATGTCGGAGGCGGTGCGGCGATCGGATTCATCATGTGGTCTACGCTTCCTCGCATCATCGCGATCCTTGTGGGAGGCCCGCTGGTGGCGTTCTTCATGATGGCGGCGTTCTACCAGGTAAACGGGCGCCCGTTTCTGATGTTTGTCGAGGGCGCGCTCAAGTATGCGACCGGAGCGAAGCTCTACATCTGGAAAAAGAG
>CBKWTF010000070.1:0-3638 GCA_966677695.1 uncultured bacterium
ACGTGCTCAAGGCAGAGATCCATCTGTACGGAGACGTCGTTTACACCACCTCGAACTAGTCGTGGTATAATAGGGAAGTTATCACTAACATAATATCGCCTATGTCAGCAGCACTTATCATCGGAATCATCGCAGCCGTCCTTGTGATCGGCGTGGTGTTCCTCTATAACCGATTCGTGACACTGAGAACCCGAGTCGCCGAAGCCTCTTCGGACATCGAGGTCCAGTTCAAGCGACGGTACGATCTGATTCCTAACCTGGTGGAGACCGTGAAGGGATACGCGAACTTCGAGCAGTCTACGCTGCAGAAGGTGACCGAGGCGCGAACCCAGGCAATGGGCGCGCATGACCAGGGACTCCAGGCCGAGGCGGACGCGCAGAACCAGCTTTCGAGCACGCTCAAGAGCCTGTTCGCCGTATCCGAGGCATATCCTGACCTCAAGGCCAACACCAGCTTCGTAGAGCTGCAGCGCGAGCTGACGGACACGGAGAACAAGATCCAGGCTGCGCGACGGTTCTTCAATGCCAACGTGCGGGACTACACCGTTGCAACTCAGACGTTTCCAAGCAACGTCGTTGCCAAGATGTTCGGATTCAAGTCTGACGGATTCTTCGAGCTTGCCGAGACTGAGGCCGCTGCTGCAAGCCAGCCGGTGAAGGTGAGCTTTTAGTTTGCGGCTCGTGTTTTGTGGCCTGAGGAAAAGGCTTGCGGAGCGCGACGGCGCGAGCACGAGCCAATTTTTCAGCAGAAAAATATGGCGTACTTTTCCGGGGCCAAAAACACGAGGGGCAAACAAATCTAACATTCATATCTCATGTCATCTCTCTACTCCGCACAATCTACAAACGTCTGGAAGACCTGGCTGCTCATGTCGGTCTTCTTCGTCGTGATACTGTTCCTGGGATGGTTCCTGAGCCTGTACTACGACTCGTACGCGATCCTGCTGGGAGCGTTCGCCTTCAGCATGATCATGAACTTCGTCAGCTACTGGTATTCGGACAAGATCGTGCTGTCCATCTCCGGAGCGAAGGAGGCCAGCAAGGAAGAGTTCTACGAGCTGTATACGCTGGTTGAGAACCTCGCCATCACGGCGGGACTGCCGATGCCGAAGGTCTACGTCATTCCGGACGAGGCGCCGAACGCATTCGCCACCGGACGAAACGAGAAGCATGCGACCCTCGCGTTCACGGTTGGCATCCTGCGCATCCTCAACCGAACCGAGCTAGAGGGCGTGATCGCGCATGAGCTCGCGCACGTGAAGAACAGGGACATCCTGCTGCAGTCCGTCGTCGTGGTGCTTGTCGGATTCGTAACGCTTCTTTCGGACATCTTCGTTCGGTCTACGTTCTTCGGCGGAAGCCGCGACAACGACAACAAGGCCGGGACGATCTTCATGATCGTCGGAATCGTGCTGCTGATCCTTTCTCCGATCATCGCGACGCTCATCCAGCTTGCGATCTCCCGAAAGCGGGAGTTTCTGGCGGACGCGACCGGCGCGCTCATGACGCGGTATCCCGAGGGACTTGCGAGCGCGCTGCAGAAGATCTCATCGAATGCGCGACCGCTCGAGAAGGCGAACCATGCGACCGCGCACCTCTTTATCTCCGATCCGTTCAAGGAGCCGGGAGAGGAAGGTAAGGAGAAGATCGGCTTTTTCCATAAGCTGTTTCTGACGCATCCGCCTGTTGAGGAGCGCGTGAATGCGCTTCTTGGAAAGAAATAGGTATGCTTATCCCAAAAACAATTGTCGGTCAAAAAGTAACCCTCAGACCGTTTGAAGAGGGTGACATTGTATATTGGGACAAGTGGGATGTTGATGTCGAGGTGCAGGAATTCATGCCGGAGCCGCATTGCAGATCGGTTGAGTACTCGGACCATCTGGAATACTTCGCTGAGTCCATGGCAACGGTGGATGAGATTCATGCGACAATCGTGTTGAATGAGACCGGAAATCCAGTGGGTACGATTGCTGTCACTGAAATCAGTCGATATCACGGTGTTGGTGAGCTTGGCGTAGTGATCGGAGACAAGGAACAATGGGGCAAGGGCGTTGCCACTGAGGCCATCGGTCTTTTCATGCAGTGTCTTGAGGATGAGAAACTGAGACGGATCGTTGCTGAGTGTGAGGCGGACAATATTGCGATGGAAAAGGCGCTTACAAGAAATGATTTTGAGTTGGAGGCGGTTTGCCAGAAATCACGAATCAAGAACGGTGCAGAAATTGATACCAAGAGATTTGTAAAATTTATATAATAGAAACATGAACACACCACAACCAGGAGAAAAGTACAGACACTTCAAGGGCAACGAGTACGAGATCGTTGCGATCGGAAAGGACTCCGAGACCGAGGAGCAGAAGGTCGTGTATAGGGACCTTTCGGACGAGGGCAAGGTCTGGATCCGTCCGCTCGAGATGTTCATGGACATGAAGAAGAATGACGACGGAACCGAGGTCCGGCGGTTTACGAAAATGGCCTAAATAGGGTACTATAGGCCCACGGAGAATTCGCATAGCGGTCTAGTGCGCCACCTTGGAAAGGTGGTATGGGGGAAACTCCATCAAGGGTTCGAATCCCTTATTCTCCGCACTAAAAACTTGTTATCGGCATGACCCGAGTGGTTAGGTATGTGGGACGATCTATTTCCCTAGCTCCACAGAGGAAAGGTCTTTGTGAGTGAATTTATATCAGTTGAAGGGCCGTAAAATATCGCGCCAAGATATTCAAAATCTTCCTCTCGCTTCTTTGATACCCAATCAAAAAGTTCATCATCGTGGGATGTATCCAACATCTCTTTTGGGAAATCTAAGGCGATAATATTCTGATTTTCCCTTGAAACTCTTAAAACCTCTCTAATACTTGCTGGATTTCCTTTCTTGATGATGAATCCGTATCGTGCAATCCCTCTATGGTTTACCCCTGAAGCATCGGTAAGAATATCTCTCCCCATTAGATTTTCGTCCTTATTCGCTCCAAGACCAACAGCCAAGTGGCCGATGACATTCATTGCCTGCCATGTTTCTAAGTTATCATTTACGACACAAACTATTTTTCGTTCTTTATATTCGTAAGTCATTGATTCTTCAATTTTACCAAAAAGTAGCAATTTAGTCCCCGACCCACATACCTCATTTCAACTGCTAAAACTCTGCTAAAATACCCTTACGGTGCCTTACCACTCTGGCACTGAACCCACGATGCCCGCATTTGATTAACCCATCGGTTGTGGTAGTCTGCAGACAGAAGCATGTGTTCATGCCCAAACCACAACCAATTCGAACCATGGCCATGACGGAAACTGAGATTCAACGGGAGAAGCGCGAGTCCCTGGTCGCCGCCTTCGGTGCCGGCGGATTCGCGCGGCACTCATGCCACTGCGGCAGGGAATACTACAACTGCGCACACGACAGCCTCATCGACTGGGAGGAGGGCGAGGAGGAAGAGCTTGAACGGGGGAAGGCCATCGGCCTGAACCACTTCGTCTCTACCGTCTCGTTCGGCGGAAAGGTCTACGTGACCGACTGTACGTGCTGGCACAAGCCGGCCAGAAGGTATATGGCGTTTCTCGACAGGAATGCGTTCAAGATCGCAACGTATTTTTTGGAGGAGAAGAAGCGCAAGGAGCGTGATGCCAAACA
>CBKWTF010000071.1:0-3587 GCA_966677695.1 uncultured bacterium
GATCCTAGTACTCTCTCAGAGAAATCTGTCCGTCGAGCTTCTTCACGATGTCGATGATAACCGATACGGCGATGAGAAGCGACGTACCTCCGACTGAGATGGCAGTGATACCGGTGTATGACTGCACGATCAGAGGAAGCACCGCTACAAGTCCGAGGAAGATCGCTCCGACAAGAGTAATTCGGGTCAGCACTCCTGAGATGTATCGCTCGGTCGTCTCTCCCGGTCGAACTCCTGGGATGAACGCTCCGGATCGCTGCAGGTTGTGTGACGTTGCCTCGGGATCGAACGTGACTGCCGTATAGAAGTACGTAAAGAGAACCACAAGAAGGAAGTAGGTGATTCCGTAATACAGCTGGTTGGCCGTAAAGGCGGTCACATTGGCGCTGAAGGTCTGGATCCATGCGATTCCGCTTGTAGACGCAAGTGTTCCGACAAGCTGCGGAAGGGTCAGGATAGAAAGGGCGAAGATCACAGGGATCACTCCGGCCTGGTTCAGTCGCAATGGCAGGTATGTTGAGCTTCCTCCTGCAAGCTGACCTCCGGTTCGGACCTGTCGCGTATGCGTAACAGGGATCGGTCGCTCCGCCTCGGTCATGTATACGACCGCGACAACGGTGATAAGAGCGATGGCCACGAAGAGAATGTATGTAGGAATCATCGCGGCATAGTTGTTTGCGTCAGCGAAGAGTATCTGTGAGATCGCCCCGGGGAACGAGGCGACGATTCCGGCGAAGATGATGATTGAGACTCCGTTACCGATTCCGAACTCGCTGATAAGCTCTCCGATCCACATAAGAAGCATGGTTCCGGCTGTCACAACGATGATGTTGGTTGCCAGCGCCAGTCCTGAGAGCGGAGCCAGTACCCCCTGCTGCTGCAGAAGCACGAGAAATCCGAAGGCGTTGATGGTCGCAAGAGGAACGGTGATAAGTCGTGAGTACATCGCGAACTTCTTTCGTCCCATCTCCCCGCTCTCATGGAACAGCTCCTTGAGCTGCGGCGAGATGATGGTCGAAAGCTGCATGATGATGGAAGCCGTAATGTACGGTCCCACTCCGAGCATGATGATCGAAAGCGCAGACAGTCCTCCTCCTGAGAAAATGTTCAGAAGGCTGAGGAACTGGTTCTGCTCAAAGAATGCCTGAAGCTGCAGGGTGTTTACACCCGGAATCGGAATCGCAGCAAGCAGTCGGACAACAAGAAGCGCGCCGAGTACGAACAGTACGCGTCGTCGTAGAATTGGGTCCTGAAAAATGAGCTTGAGCTTGCTGAAGAAATTGTTGATCATAGTTACTTAATCTTACCACCTGCCGCTTCGATTTTCACCTTTGCGGACTCAGAAACGAGGCAGTCGATAATTGTAACCTTTGACTTCAGTTCTCCTGTTGCCAGAATCTTGATAACTGGAAGCTGACCTGACACCTTTGAGATAAGCCCCTTCTTTGAGAGGGCTGAAGGAGTTACGAGATCTCCGTCCTTGAAGGCTCCGGAAAGAGTCGTAAGAGAGACTGCGAACGGCTTCTGCTTGATGCTCTTGTTGATGTTCACTCCTCGTCCTCGCTGCTTTGGAAGGGTCTTGATGAAGTCTCGAATCTCGGGTCGGATCTTCGCTCCGGCTCGCGCCTTCTGTCCCTTGGTTCCTCGACCTGCGGTCTTGTCACCTCGTCCGATCAGCTTCTTTCGCTGTCGCTTTGTTTTTGGCTGTAGTTCGTGTCGCTGCATAGTGGTTTCGTTAGTAAAATGATTATGCTGAAGTCTTCTCAGTCGTCTTCTCAACTGCCTTCTTCTCTCGAGACTTCTTCAGACCCTGAAGCGCCTTGATGGTCGCCTTGGCGATGTTAAGCTTGTTCTTTGACCCGGAAAGAATCTTGGCGTTGATGTCCTTGAGTCCGGCAAGCTGGATAATATCTCGCACAGCGGATCCGGCAATGATTCCTCGTCCCTTGGCAGGAATCATCTTTACGATTCCCGAAGAGTACTTGGCCTGCACCTCGTGCGGGATAGACATGTCAGACGTAGTGTTAACAAGGATAGCCTTCTTCTTGGCTGCTCGTACGGCCTTGTCGATCGCCAGTGAAGTGTCACCGGCCTTTCCCGTAGCCACACCAACTCGCCCCTTCTTGTCTCCGACAACGATAGCAACGCTGAAGGTGAATCGTCGTCCTCCTGACGCAACTCGGGTCACTCGTCGGATCGCAAGGATCTTCTGGTCGAACTCGGATCGAACTCGCTCTCGTCGCTTCGGCATTCGTCGCTTGTTCTTTCGAAACGGCGGTCGTGAACCTCGGTCACCGTGTCCACCTCGCGGAGCAAAGCTTCGCTCACCCTGCGCTGCAGGAGTGGTCTCGGTCTGTGTTGGCTGTGTGTTGATGTCGCTCATACGTGTTTATTAAAATTCTAGTCCTCCCTCTCGGGCCGCGTCAGCAAGAAGCTTGATAAGTCCGATGTACTGGTATCCTGATCGGTCGAACACCACCTTCGATACGCCCTTGGCCTTTCCGCTCTTGGCAATGTCGGCTCCTACCATCTTTGCCTTCTCAGACATTGACTTGCCCGTAACCTTCAGAGAGTTCGCGGCTGCAACTGTCTTTCCTGCGGTATCGTCAATAAGCTGGACATAGACGTCCTTGTTTGACTTGAATACTGAAAGTCGTGGTCGATCCGCGGTACCAGCCACCTTGGCTCGTACTCGGTTGTGTCGCTTCTTTCTTTTTTGTTCTCGTGAAATCATATGCTTCTAAGTAAATCCTATACGGACTTCTTTCCTTCCTTTCGTCGGATAACCTCGTCAGAGTATCGGATCCCCTTACCCTTGTACGGCTCAGGCTTCTTCTTTGATCGAACGACTGCGGCAAACTGTCCGACTGCCTCCTTGTCGATTCCGGAGATGGTAACCTCTCCCTTCTCAACCTTAACGGTGAGTCCGGCAGGTACATCAAGCTTGACCTGGTGTGAGAATCCGAGGTTCATAACCAGGGTAGTTCCCTGCATCTCGGCCTTGTATCCCACTCCCTCGATAATAAGCTTTGTTACGTACTCCTGGTTTACTCCGGCGATCATGTTCTTGATGTGAGAACCAAAGGTACCCCAAAGCGCCTTGGTCTCAAGTTCCTCGTTCTTAGGAGTGAGTACGACCTCGTTGTTCTCGATCTTGAAGTCGATAACGTCGTTTCGAACTGTTCGTGACAGTTCGCCAAGCGGCCCCTTAACGGTAAGAACGTTTCCGGAGATGGCTACTTCGGTCTTCGCTGGGATTTCTATTGGTCTTTTTCCGATTCGTGACATACGCGTATTAATTACCACATCTTAAACAGGATTTCTCCTCCTACCTTCGCCTTTCGAGCACCCTTGTCTGAAAGGATTCCCTGAGGTGTTGAGAATACGGTGATTCCGTATCCGCTTCGTACTGGCTTGATCTCCTTGTATCCAGCGTACATTCGCTTTGACTGCTTTGACACTCGCTGCACCTCTGAGATCGCCGGCGCTCCGTCCTCGTACTTGAGTGTTACAACAAGTCGCTTTGTAAGGTCCTTCCCCGCCTTCTCAATGTCGGCAACGAATCCTTCCTTCTTGAGCACGTCGAG
>CBKWTF010000072.1:0-3535 GCA_966677695.1 uncultured bacterium
GGTCATCGAGTTCGGTGAGCGCCTTGGCGGCATCGTACGGACCGGAGTCTCGCCCGTCAGTGAAGACGTGGATATAGCACCGCTTCACGCCCTGCTCCTTGGCAAGCTTCAGGAAGGCATGCAGATGATCGCTATGCGAATGCACCCCGCCGATACCGATGAGTCCCATGACGTGCAGCGCGCTGTCCGTGTCGTTTACGTGCTTGCACAACTCAAGAAAGGCTCCGTTGGTCTGGAACGTCTCGTCCTGGATAGCCTTGGCAATGCGCACCAGATCAGTATCAATGATCGTTCCTGCACCGATGGTCGTATGCCCGATCTCGCTGTTTCCCACCTGTCCGGCTGGCAGCCCGACATATCCCTCACCGGCATAGAGCAGCGTATGGGAGTAGGTGTTCCAAATTTCATCGAAATACGGCGTCTTGGCCGCTGCGATGGCATTGTTCTCAAACTCTTCTCGGTATCCCCAACCGTCGAGGACAATAAGTGCGACTTGCTTGTGTTCCATAGGGGTTTAGTATAGCAAAAGGCCGAGCTATTTGCTCGGCCTTTTTAATTAGATTACTTCCCTCCAAACGCCTTCTTACCCGGATATACCGCCTTGGCCCCGAGCGCCTCCTCGATGCGAAGCAGCTGGTTGTACTTGGCGGTTCGGTCGGTTCGAGAGAGCGATCCGGTCTTGATCTGTCCTGCACCTGTTCCGACTGCGACATGCGCGATGCATGAGTCCTCGGTCTCTCCTGATCGGTGCGAGATGATCGAGGTGTACCCCGCCTTGGCTCCGAGCGCAATCGCATCAAGAGTCTCGGTGAGTGATCCGATCTGGTTGAGCTTGATCAGGATCGAGTTACAGACGTTCTGGTCGATTCCCTGCTGGAGCCGCTCCACGTTTGTCACGAAAAGGTCGTCGCCCACAAGCTGCACCTTCTTGCCGAGTTTCTTGGTCAACAGCGCGTATCCCTCCCAGTCGTCCTCAGACAGCGCGTCCTCGATCGAGATGATCGGGTACTTGGCCACGAGGTCCTCATAGTAGCCCACGAACTCGGCGCTTGTGAACTCCTTGCCCTCTGAGTGCAGGTGGTACTTTCCATCCTTGTAGAGCTCGGTTGACGCGACGTCGAGCGCGATTGAGATCTGGGACTTCGGCTTGTATCCCGCCTTCTCGATTGCCTCTACCACGAGCTTAAGCGCGTCCTCATTCGTCTTGAGTGAAGGTGCGAATCCTCCCTCGTCTCCCACGGTCGTGCTGAATCCCTTGTCGTTCAGGATCTTCTTGAGGGTATGGAACACCTCGGCTCCGGCCTGCAGCGCCTTCGAGAATGAAGGCAGCCCGTGCGGAACGATCATGAACTCCTGGATGTCGGTCGAGTTAACGGCGTGCGCGCCTCCGTTCATGATGTTCATCATCGGAACAGGAAGCGTTACGGCCTTGGCCTTGGCGAGCTTCTGCACGTATGCCCAGAACGGCTTCTTGAGTGAGGCTGCCGTAGCACGTGCAAAGGCAAGTGACACGCCGAGAATGGCGTTAGCACCGAGCTTTCCCTTGTTCTTGGTTCCGTCGAGCGCGATCAGCTTCTCGTCCAACTCTCGCTGAGAGAACGCCTTTCCCTTAATCGCCTTGAAGATAGTATCGTTCACGTTCTGCACCGCCTTCTGAACTCCCTTGCCCATGTAGCGCTTTCCGCCGTCTCGCAGCTCGACTGCCTCGTGACTTCCGGTTGAGGCTCCGGATGGAACCGCCGCTCGCCCGAACGATCCGTCCGACAGCGTGATCTCGACCTCGACGGTCGGGTTTCCACGCGAATCGAGAACCTCTCGTCCGATTACCTTCTTGATAGTGGGTCCGCTCGTTTTCTGGACTGCTGCTTTTTTCGCCGCGGTCTTAACCTGTAAGACCGCCTTCTTTGCCTTCGACTTTGCTGCTGACATGCTGAATATGAAAAATTATTTACTGATATGGTCTTTTATTATATCCAAGGCAAAAAGAAAAACCACCCCTCCGACAAAGCAGTTCTGCAAACCCTATTGAGGAAGTACCGAACAAGTGCCAAAAATTACGAAACCAACTGCGCAAGCACATGACCGGCAACGAAGGCAATAAACGAGGCGGTCAGGCCGATGAACAGCGTCGCATTGGCGGACTGTACCGGCAAGGTTTGGGTTACCACACCGCGCAACAGACCAAGCGCATAGAACGCAACTACGCTGACGCAGAACGCTATAAAATATATGCCCGCACCTACCGACAGCCCGGCATAGTGCGCATAGACAAACGGCAGCATCGGTAGCGTTCCAAACATAATAAACGAGGACAGGGTAACAAAACCGCTCACCCTCCTGCTGCGTGCAGCCCACGCCTCGGGCGGCAAGGTCTGCAACGCCAGATGATTCGATACCACCATGGAGAATGCCTTGGCAAACAGATTCGCAAACCCGAGAACCAGAAGCAGTCCGGCTGACACGCCCGCACCGTACACGCCGGCAACGATCGCGAATATCGTGATAATGCCGTCTATCGATCCGAACACCATGTCGGGAACATATTTTTTGAATGGTTCCATGTTTATGAAAGTTGTTTGGTCAAGGCCAAGGCGCCGTGGATTCCGTTATACGCACCGAGTTCCGCTCGCTTTATGACCGGCAGCTGCGGGAAAATGTGCAGGTGCTTGCGGATTTCCTCCTCCACCTCGACGATATCGATGTCCTTGGTAATGCTGCCTCCGAGCACAAGCACGTCCGGTGACCAGTGTACGATCGTATTCGTCAGGGCGGCTCCCAGAAGCTGCGCGATCCACTCATAGACCTCCGGCTCCCTGATTTCCTTTGCGGGCTTGTTGTATCTCTTCTCAAGTGCGGTTCCGCTCATCATGTCATGGAGAACCTCGCCGGTCTTGTAGTTGATGACCTGATAGCCCGGCTCGTGCCCGAAGCTCGAGCGCTGGATCTTGCCATCTACGACGAGGCTGCCTCCGATGCCCGTACTGATAGTAACGTATGCCACGACGCCGAATCCTCTGCCGGCTCCAGCCGTCGCCTCACCGAGCGTTGCGAGCGCCGCATCGTTCTCTATGTGAGGCTTTACCCTGAAGATGCGCTCAAGCTCATAGCCGAGCAGCTTGCCGTCAAAGTCCGGAAGATTCGGAGAGCGGTATACCTTTCCCTCGTGAATGATACCGGGAAAGCCGCCGGTGGCCTTTTCGACTCGCACGCCCTTAGTCACCTTTCGCACCGCATCGTCGAATGCGAGGATCGCCTGCGTGTAGTTCTTCGGCGTATCGATGATCAGCGGCTCGTCGAACGAGTTGCCGTCTCGCGAGACCGCGAAGCGTGACTTTGTTCCGCCGATGTCGAAGAGTAAATACATATGCCTATTATAAATCGGTCGTCTGCAAATTGAAACGTGGAAAACGGAACACGAGCTGTACGGAACAAGAGTTAGGGAAAATAAGAGGCCGAGGGGTCCTTTTTTCCGCCCCGTCTACCTTGGTGTGCCCCCCCCTTCTTCAATCCTTCCCCCACCTCTTTTTTGGAAGGC
>CBKWTF010000073.1:0-3430 GCA_966677695.1 uncultured bacterium
AATAAAAACGAGAATGGCCACGGATTCTTTGGACGAATCTGGGCAGCCCTTAACCTGAACAAGGGCGACAGCGCGACAAGCGGCGACTCTTCAGACAACAGCGGTTCGGACAAAGACAATGTCCTCAACGCAACAGGATCCGTTGATGCCGAGGTAACTGTCGAGGGCGCACCGAGTCTGCACTTCCTGCGGGCGGTTGCCGTTACCGACAACTCGGTCAAGATCAAGTGGCTCAGCTCCGAACGCTCAAGCGCCAAGGTGTGGGTCGAGCTTGACGGCGACATCAATACCACGGTCATCCCTTCGGGCAGCCAGGATTCGCTCTCATTCTTCCACAACATCAAGGTGGAGAATCTTGAGGCAGGAACAACGTACCACTTCAAGGTCGAGAGCGCTGACCGTGACGGAAACGCCACAATCTCAACAGTCGGAACATTCACTACCGAGGTTGAGTAGCAAAAGCAAGCACGAAGAATATTGTAACGCCTAATCTATTATCTTAGACACAGCCTACCCCGAAGCCGCGCAGAGCGCGGCTTCGGGGTTTTGCGTACTATTCCCGGGGCACGAACAGCTTCGCCAGGCGGATCAGCTCGTAGTCGTACTTCTCTTCAAAATGCTCGTACACGGGCTTGAGCTTGCTCGTATCAAGCTCAACGAACGTCTTCGAGATCTGCAGCACGACGTGCCGTTCCTGCTCCTTGTTCGGAAGCAGGTACTCGACGTCCTCCGGCTCAAGCATCTTCTGGTCGAGCAGCTTGTCCACGTGATCGTAGATGGTATTCTCGGAAATCTCGCGCTCCAGAGCGATCATCTTGATCGGCATCTTCTTTCGCACCGCTTCGCGTGTTGTCTCGTACGTGTTCTTCTTGGGCTCAAGCCTCTTCTTCTCGCGCTTCTTGGGCTCCAGGTCGGCTCCGATCGCCTTCAGGAACTGTGTGCAGTTCTCCTCTATCTTGGCGGCATCGGTAATGGCTAGGCGCTTGGCAGAAATGTCAGAGTGCTCCCGCAGCTTCTTGTCGAACTCCAGTACGCCAGGATGGACCTCGAGCGCCTGACGGTTGATGCCCTTCAGGTGCAGCCCGTCCAGGGTCCGAAGTCGCGACAGCGCCACGTATCCCTGACCCGGCACGAACGCCTGCGACAGGTCGATGGAGGCGCTGTCGAGCGTCATTCCCTGGCTCTTGTGCACCGTAATGGCCCAGGCCAGCCGAAGCGGCAGCTGATGGATCTCGGCCACGACCTTTCCCTGGTCCTCGATGGCCCAGGTCTGCTCCTGCGCGGTAAACCGTCGTCCGTCATCAGTCTGTATGACCGGATAGCCGCCATCAAAGTCGATAATCTCCCCGATCGTTCCGTTCACGTATCCCTGCACCGGATTGTTCTTGGTGAACATGACGCGCGCACCGATCTTGAGCGCGAGCTCTGCAGGAGAAAGACACCCGCGCTTAAGCGCTTCGACGCCGCTCGCCTTGCCCCGCGAGGTCATCTCGTACACTTCGGGCTCGTCCTCGATCTCCTCGAGCTTCATGAGGTTGTACCGGTCGACGTCCATGTTGTGGGTGAAAAGTTTGGTCGCATGATCGCTGTCCCGCGGGTCGACCATATCCAAGAGCAGCTGCCGCGTCTCGTCCGACACCTCTCCCGTTCGCATCTCGCTGAGAATCCCGAGAAGCGACTCGTCGTCCTGACGGAACTGCTCGTCCAGATAGCAGACATGGAAGCCCGCCTCGCGCCAGCTTCGCGCCTTGAACGCGAACGGCGTGGAGATCTGCACCTCCATCTCGCTCTCATATGCGATGCCGGCCTCCTCGTCTATAGAGAGCGTCGTCTGCTGCATCTCGATCTGCGGCGCATACTTCTCGATCGGAGGCAGCTGGAAGAAGTCTCCCGAGAGAATGACCTGCAGTCCTCCGAAGGGCTTCTCGCTGCGCTTGAACGTCTTGCAGACCCGGTCCACCATGTCGAGCGTCCGGTCCTGCAGCATGGAGATCTCGTCGATGAAGAGCACCTTCACCTTCTCGAAGCGCTTCCACATGTACTGCTGCTGTTCCAGATGGTCGAGGTCGCGCGCGGACAGCTGGTCCTTGATGCCAATTCCAGCCCAGGAGTGGATGGTCATGCCGCCGATATGCGTCGCAGCAATTCCGGTCGACGCGGTAACCGCCACCTCTACCCCGCGGTCCTGCAGATATTCGATATACGAATTGAGCACATACGTCTTACCCGTTCCGGCAGGTCCCGTCAGGAATACGTTCTTGCCCATCTTAAGGAGTGTCAGCGCGTCAGCTTGTCTCATGGGAATGAGTATAGCACACCGACACGTTCCCTTATCTATCAAAAATTGACATTTTCTTTAGAAGATGTAGTATGTTTTCCAAATGGAAGGTTAGCTCATCGGTAGAGCCCGGATACTTGTGGGACAGCACTTGCAAGACATATCCGAGAGAGGAGGTTCAATTCCTCCACCTTCCACGATTCTTTCGTATTTCGGCCAACAAGCATGTTGGCCTTTTATTTTGGAGTTTTTTTCTGCTTCGGCACCTTCGCTCCTGCCTTGCGGGCCTCGGAGATTCCGATGGCAACGGCCTGCTTGCGGCTCTTTACCTTTTTGCCGCTCTTGCCCGACTTCAGCTTCCCCTCCTTGAACTCGTGCATGACCTTCTCTATTTTCTTTTGTGCCTTTGGTCCGTATTTGTTCATATAGATTTGTTAGTGTTAGGTGCGCGGATATTTGGCATCAAGTTCCTTGATGATCTTCTGCGCGTTTTCCGGATCTGTTGCAGCAAGAATCTTGTCGATCTTTTCTTCTGTTCGATCGCTGTTCTCCTTGGACTGCGGTGAGCCCACATAGAACAGGAACGCGAGACCGGCCACTTGCCACATCAGCTGCAGGAATTCGGACTGCCAGTTCTCGAGCGTGTCCCGCGACACCTCCACAAGATACTGAGCGATCTCGACGGACTCGCCGTGTGCCGCCTGTTCGTTTACGAACGCGAACCAGGCAAAGACCCAGTGTCCTATCAGGCTTCCCAGGAACAGTATGAGCGTGACCCATAGATATCCGTACTTGGACCAGATGGTTTTCGGTTTCATAGCTCTTATTGGTTAGTCTCGTTTCGCTTGGCAAGCTTTAGCCCCTTGCGCATCGCCACTGCGAGCGTCGCGTCGGTCTTCTCCTCCTCCGCGAGGGTCTCCGAGAGCAGCGTCTCTGCCTCAGTCAGATCAAGAAGCTTGGCCTCCTCGATCGCGGACATATATCCCGCCATCTCATAATGCTCCGCATATCGCGCTGCTGACGCGAGCATGGAGTCCGCAAGCTCTTCGGGCGCGTCGACGTCCGCAACCCATTCTCCATCGGCAATTATTCCCCGGATACCCTCGCTCTTGGTCTTGCGAGGCTTGTTGTCGAGCATCCTGAATATCTTCT
>CBKWTF010000074.1:0-3378 GCA_966677695.1 uncultured bacterium
CGGGTGCTGATACGAAGCGCGAATGGATTGAGGTATTCAATGACGGTTCTGTGTCTGTCGATTTGGCTACCTATTTTCTGCTTGAAAACAACGTGTACCACAAGTTGGTTCCGCAGTCCGGAAGCACTCTCGAGCCCGGAGACTTTGCTGTCATCGCAGATTCGGTTCCGGACGTGCTGGTCGATTATCCTGATTTTGAAGGACTGATCTTCGATAGCGCGTTCTCATTGGCCAATACCGGTGAGAAACTGAGCGTGACCGACTCCCAAAAGGTTGCCGTTGACGAATTTACCTACGCTGCAGACATGGGTGCGGGAGGAAACGGGCAGACCCTGCAGATTGCAGGAGATACCGTGATACATGCAGGAGCAACATTCGGAACTGAGAACAAGACTGTGTCTGAGGCGCCGGATACTGATGATTCTGCCAGTACGACACCGGACACCTCCTCAGGATCGTCGGGAGGGGACTCGTCCCACAGCCAGCCTGAACCCAAGGAAGCATATGCTCCTGCTGGACCGTTCAAGATAGGCGCCGGTCGAGACAGGCTGGTGCTTATCAATGTCCCTATCCTGTTTAATGCGACGCTCTCAAAGCCTGAGGCAAAACCGTCGTTTGCGTGGAATCTGGGCGACTTTACGGTTCGAACCGGCCGCAAGGTTACCCATACGTATGAATATCCCGGAACATACCAGGTGGTATTGGAGGCCAGGAACAGAGATCATACGGCTATTTCCCGGACCGAGGTAACCGTTCTGGCTCCTGATATCGAAATAGTACAGGCGACCACCACGCTTGCCTTTACGAACAGGCTGTCCGATGAGGTCAATATTGGAGGGTTCAGGCTGAATTTTATGGGTGGTTCCAGGCGAGTGCCCGAAAACACGATCATTGATGCAGGTGCGACCCTGACTGTTCCTCGGGCGGTTGACGAGATTCTGGCCTCCGTTGAGTATCCGAACGGCGTAGCTTACAAGAGTTTTGAGCCGCAAGCTGACCTGGTCTCGCTGTTGGCCGCGGTCTGCGCAGGAGACCGACCGCCTCTTGTGTGTAAAACCAGGCAAGTTCGTGAGGTTTTGGTACAATAGGGGTATTAGTAAGTAACCAGACAATCTGTCCGTACGATATGGAGGCACTCGAGAAACTCTTTGGCAGCGCTGCGCGCGTCAAAACCCTGAAGTTCTTTTTGTTCAATACCGGAGAACCGTTCGACAAGGATACGGTTGCGTCTCGCACCAAGGTCTCTCCGCGCATCATCCAGAAGGAACTGAACCTTCTTGAGAAGATCGGTTTAGTCAAGAAGAAGTCATTTATCAAGGTGCAGCAGCTTAAGGGCGGCAGGATCCGCAAGTCAAAGATGAGGGGATACGAGACCCAGCCAAGCTTCAAGCTGTTCGGACCCCTGCAGAACCTTCTGGTCCTCAACAGCCCCATGTCGCCAAGCTCTCTGGTGGGCCGCCTGAGCAAGCATGGCAAGGTAAAGCTCATTATCGCTGCCGGAGTATTCATTCAGGATCCGGACAGCCGGGTAGACCTGCTGATCGTAGGGGATGAGATCAAGGAAGGGGCGCTCAAGAACACCATTTCAATCATCGAGTCCGAGATAGGGCGCCAGCTTCGGTATACCGTCCTGCCGGTATCCGACTTCAAGTATCGCATCGGAGTCTACGATCGACTGGTCCGGGACATCCTGGATTATCCACACCAGGTATTTCTTGACCGCATAGGCATCTAAATATTGCTATAATTAAAGGGTTATCAGGTAATTAAACAAAACATATGGCGTTTCAAAACTTGCAATTGGCATTGTCCGACGCGTTCAGCACACTTCTGGTAGGAGTAATTGCATTTCTTCCGAAGCTGATTGTGGCAGTAGTTCTTATTATCCTAGGATGGCTTGTGGGAGCAGCACTCTCAAAGCTTGTCGAGAAGATCTTCCGAGCACTTCGGGTTGATTCCGCGCTTGAGGCTGCGGGTGCCCGACCGGTTATAAACCGAGCGGGATTCGGTCTGAACTCAGGACGATTTGTCGGAGAGCTTGTAAAGTGGTTCGTGATCATCGTTACTCTGCTTGCAGTATTTAGCATCCTCGGACTTTCTGAGGTGACATTCTTCCTTCAGGGAGTCGTGATCGGATACCTTCCGCAGGTTATCGTCGCGATCCTTATCCTCGTGGTTGCCATCGTGGTTGCCGAGGCTATGCGAAAGGTGGTTGTCGGATCAGCTAAGGCTGCCGGAATCCGAAAGGCCGGACTTCTAGGTTCCGTAACCAAGTGGGCGATCTGGATCTTCGCTGTTCTCGCTGCGCTGTTCCAGCTCAACATTGCGGCAACCTTCATCCAGACGCTCTTTACGGGAGTGGTCGTAGCGTTCTCGCTGGCTCTTGGTCTGTCATTCGGACTTGGAGGCCGAGACGCAGCGAAGGAGGTTATCGAGGATATTCGATCAGAGATCAAGGGATAAGCCTTTAGAACTCCGGAGATTTTCACGAAAGGGCGGCCCCGCAGGGGCCGCCCTTTCGGCCTATAAAACAAAGGGGGAAAGGGTGTTGACTTTGTTTTCATTCTGACTATAATAGGCACTACACGATGTTGGTATTGAACAAGATTCAAAGGTAGTGGTCTACGAGGGGGTTTTAACTCGCTCGAATGACCGCTCTGGCGGTCTTTTTCAAAACAGGACCTCGTGGGTTCATTGACAACAAAATAGTAAGAAAGTAAGAGTCAAAGTAGTCAATTGAAAATAATATTTTCAACGAGGTCCTGGACAACAGTCCAGGATTCAAAAAGTTAAAGTTAGTGGTCTTTAGATTTCCTAATAGGAAATTTAAGAGCATGTAGTGGATGCCTTGGCTTCTAGAGGCGATGAAGGACGCGATATGGCGGCGATACGCTTCGGGGAGGTGCCTAATAACCTTCGATCCGGAGATGTCCGAATGGGGAAACCCGGCTGAGCAAACCTCAGTCACCCAATCCTGTAAAGGGAGCGGGAGCGAACCCTGGGAAGTGAAACATCTCAGTACCAGGAGGAAAAGAAAAAAAGTCGCGCAAGCGAAGTATTTCCTAAGTAGCGGCGAGCGAAATGGAATCAGCCCAAACCGTTTGTATTTATATGAGCGGGGTTGTAAGACGATAGATCTCCAGCACTCTTTTCTGTTTTCACTTTTTGTGAAAGCAGAAAACTGGAAACAGAAACAAAGTGCTGGATAATGGTTACAAAATGATTAGCTAGTAGAACGTTCTGGAAAGAACGACCCTAGAGGGTAATAGTCCCGTATGCGAAAGCGAATCAACCATTTTTATTGTTCTTGAGTAGCTCAGGACACGAGTAGCCTGAGTGAATCTGCCAGAACTAACTGGTAAGGCTAAATACTCTAGA
>CBKWTF010000075.1:0-3287 GCA_966677695.1 uncultured bacterium
CCGCGAATCCGATCGCCGTGATCCCGCGCGGCTCCAGCTCGGCGCGCACGAGCCGGATCGCCTCGAGCGTTCCCCCCAACGTCTCCTCCGCGGGCGGGGTCCCGAGCAGATCGACCGCGTGACCCAGGCCTTTCTCAAGATGAAGAAGTTCGATGTTGCAGAGATCGAGAGGGCGGATAAAGGGGAGTAAGAATTAGCGCAAGGGAATAAAAGAAAAAGCGCCGCGGATTGCTCCGCGGCGCTTTCAGTTATTGCGGACTTACAGTCCGCGTTCCTCCACCTGCTCCCACAGCCACCGCGGGCCCTCGGGCAGGCGGAATTCCTCCATCTGCTCGCGCGTCAGCCACACCGGCTCGTGCTTTTCCAGTTCCTCAGCGGATATCGGATCCTGCTCGTCATCCACGAGTTCGAAAAAATACGAGGTCCAGGTCGCATAGCGGTTCTCGTCCTTGGGAGAATGGAAGAACAGCGAGGACCAGCGGGGGAGTTCGGCGACAAGGCGCAGGTTCCTGTACCCGGTTTCCTGCAGGATCTCCTTGAGGGCGGTCTCCAGGGCGGTGTCGCCGTCCTCGATTCCCCCGGTCACCATGGTGTCCCAGTCGACCTTCTTCCACTTGAGACCGAGAAACATGTCGGTCTTCGGGTCTCGCACGAAGGCGATCGTCGCGTCGCGCGGCACAAGCGGCTTGTCCGGCCGAAGCGCGTTCTGGTCAAGGTCGATGAATATCGGCCAGCCGGTTTCTCCTGTGTAGTCTATCTTCATGACGGTTCTGGTGCTTTTGCCCAGTTAACCACAGTATAGCAGATGCGCAAGGACGCATGGCGGGCGTTGCGCGCTCCGGTTTGGTATACTCTGGGTATGAAAAAGGTCGCACTGCATGCCAAGCCGGAATATGCATACACGGTCATCAGCACGCCGATAGGTGAGCTGAAACTCGTGGCCAGCGAACACGGTCTCGCAGCCGTCCTGTGGAAGAAGGAGAAGGCGGGGCGCGTGCCGCTTGCGCTCGGCAGCAGAAACGACTCGCATCCGATCCTGGCGGAGGCGCAGCGGCAGCTTGCGGAATACTTCGCGGGTACGCGAAGGACGTTTGACCTCGCGCTTGATTTCAGCGGAACGGACTTCCAGAAGAGGGTGTGGAAGGCGCTGCTCACCGTCCCGTTCGGACAGACGGTCAGCTATGCGGACATTGCCAAGAAGATCGGCAGTCCCAAGGCCGTGCGCGCAGTCGGCGCGGCCAATGGCCGCAACCCGATCTCGATCATCGCGGCATGCCATCGCGTCATCGGTACGTCAGGAGCACTGACCGGATACGCCGGAGGCATGCAGGCCAAGGCCGCGCTGCTTGCGCATGAGGGACTGCTGCTGGACGGTGCCGCGCACCGTACGACCAGGGTACTGGCCGCGGCAGCATAACGTCTTCAGAGCCATGTCCTCACTGCATCAGCCGTTCATCCAAAGCGAAGGTCGAGTGCTCGACAAGGGAACGCAGTTCAACCATGTCATGGCGCTCGCGCTCGATCCGCGCACCAGGCATACGCAGGGGGTCATCCGCTGCATCCTCAGCCGCGAGGGCGACGTCGCCGTCGGCGGATACATCGATCGCAGCAGGCTGCACAAGACGAAGATGACGCCACTCGAGTGCTTCGAGGTGGAGGAGCTCCTGATACAGGGAGAGCTTGAGGTATTGGAAAGGCTGACCGAGCCCGGGTTCGAGTGCATCGGCCTTGAGGACCCCGACATCTGGATCGACGAGGAGAACGATATGCTGCATCTCTACTTCACCATCCCCATGCTCAGCGTCGAGAAGGGAATTTCAAAAATATATCTTGGGCATGCCATGGGTCCCGACATCGACTCGCTTGTCATGACTGATCCCGTGCTTGTGCCGGACGAGATCGGCGGTGCCAAGGAACTGTCGGTCGCGCCGCTCAATTCGAAGGGGTTCAGGTACAACCTCGTCGAGTCCGGAACGATCGAGGACGGCCTTGGCTACTCGATCGTGCGCACCGCTATCGCGCACGACATGTCCAGGGACTGGAGGTTCGGCGAGGTCGTCTATCATCCCAAGACGAGCGGCGTCGCGTGGATTGCCGGCCACGCGTCTCCTGGCCCCTTGCTTCCCGAGACATTCATCGACCTGGGACCGGGCAGGCGAGTTGGTGTCATGAACGGTCGCGAGGCGGACCGCACGGTCGAGGGCGTGACGTTGTACGGCATGTTCACCATCGGACTCTTTATATATGACTACGAAAACGGCAGGATCGACTGGGTGTCGTCTGAGCCACTGATCCGCGACAGTGAGGCGAGCACCATCACCTTTGCCAGCCAGTTCGTGGAGACGCAGCCGGGAGAGGGGATTCTCTATGCGCACGTCGACGACTCGTTCGTGCGTTCGTACCGGCTGCACGCCGAGCAGATTCGAGAGCTGCTTCCGGTATAAAAAGAAGGGCGCGAACGGGCCCTGAGTTTGGTCGTATGCGCACCTAGCGCTGCTCATTTGCTATTCTTTACAAAATAAGTAATATGTTGCATAGAATGAACTCCCCACAAGAAAACACGGATGCGGACACTGGCATCCTCCATGTTCCGTCTGCGCTTAGCATTGTTGCCAGTATAGGAAACCATGAGCAGATCGGAATCCCGGACCTGTCCGACGTGATTACGGAGGTCGACATGGACGCTGACCCGGACGAGGTCATTCCACTGGGATTCCTGAAGCAGGGAACGAAGAGGCATGTCATCTCTCCGATTGATGAGACGTGCAAGGTCTCGTTTCGGTATGCCGAGTGCACCGGCGTGGTTGCCGTCGGCACCGACCGCGAAACCGGCCGGAACGTCTCATTCCTCAGCCATCAGAACCCGAACTACTTCCAGTGGTACGACGATGACATGTTCGAGGAAAGCCTCTGCATCCGCCTGGAGGAACTCCGCGAGCGGTGCGTGCCCGATACGATCGATCTTATGGTCTTCGGCGGACGGTATGTGAATGCGAAGGGCTGTTCCCAAGAGCACAAGGTGTGCCAGCTGCTCCGAGAGGAATACCTCTCTGCCATCAGTATGCTCTCGGGCCACGTCTCCCGGATTCTCGGATTCGTCCCAGCCGTGGTCGGTCCCAAGTTTGACGAGTGCTTCGAGTTCGTCGCGTTCAACACGGGGGTCCGGAGACTCTATGTTGCGCGGCAGTATCCGGACCCTCGGTTTGTTCCGGCCTACCGTGCGGACGAGATCGAAACGGTCCGCGCCGGATGGACGCCGGGCGAATGGAGGCTTCCGGAAATAAAGA
>CBKWTF010000076.1:0-3192 GCA_966677695.1 uncultured bacterium
CGATCAAGTCGCAGGTCAAGAACGTCGACTCGAAGTACGAGAGGGAAAAGCTGGAGGAGCGCGTTGCGAAGCTGTCGGGAGGAGTCGCCGTCATCAAGGTCGGTGCCGCGACCGAGACCGAGATGAAGTACCTGAAGCTGAAGCTGGAGGATGCCGTGAACGCGACCAAGTCCGCGGTCGAGGAGGGAATCGTGGCGGGTGGAGGAAGTACGCTCGCCAAGACCGCCGGCATGCTTGAGGACAAGCTCGCCAAGCAGGGCGGCAAGATGTCGAGCGAGGACAAGATCGGATACGAGATCGTCATCAAGGCGCTTAAGGCTCCGTTGCGCCAGATCGCGCTCAACGCGGGCAAGGAGGACGCAGGCGTCGTTGTCGATACGGTCGTGCACGGCGAGGCCAAGGCGGGATACGACGCGCTGAACGACGTGTTCGTGGACGACATGGCCGCAGCCGGCATCATTGACCCGGTCAAGGTGACCCGAAACGGCGTGCAGAACGCGGTAAGCGCCGCCGCAATTCTCCTGACGACGGAAGTCGCGGTTGCCGACATTCCTGAGAAGAAGGAGGGGCACGGACACGACCATGGAGCGTTGGGATATTAGACTGCCAACATTTTTTACAAAATGCTATAACAAAGAAACGCCCGCTCGTGAGAGCGGGCGTTTCTTTTTGGATGAGACAATCGATTCGTTATCTCTCATCCTATACCTCAGCGGTCCAAATGCAACCGGATCGTGTTACTTTACTTTTTTAAATAATATTGTACGGTATATCCAACCAAATCGTTCCTTGCCGTATGAATGTCAAAAGCTTCCTTCCGATTTCCTGCATGTTTTGCGAGTGGCTTGAACAAGAGAACTGTGACGTGGCTGATCCGGGTACTGCCGAAGGGTGCGTACTCATGCTTGTGCTAGGTTTGATCGTCGGCCTGTTGCTTCTGTGCGCCCTGCTTATCGTCTTTGTCTTCGATATCGTATCCTCACCGTTCCGTTTTCTATACTGGCTTATGTTTGTCTGCCTGTATGGCAAAATGAATGACCGTCTGTATGAGCGAATTATGCAGGGTCGTATCGACCCGCGCAAGGTCGAACCGTTTGTCTTGGGGTCTCGGTCTGTCAATCCGAAAACTGCGGTCGTGTATTACCGGGATAACCCGCCCAATCTTCTGGACAAGGACCAGCTGCAGTTTGCCGCGGCCGAATTCATCGAGGATCAGTTGGGTAGATCCATGGTTAACACTGGGGACGTCCTGGAGAAGTGTGAGTTGGTTGACTTGAAGGTCGATGGAAACTCCGGTTTCCTACACCTGAAATTTCAGAGAGTGGAGTCTGTCGGTGTCCGACAACGGTGCTCGTCAGCCCACTATTTTCTTGAACTTCTCTATGCGCGTTCCGATGCGATCATCCATACCAAGCGCTTTGCGTTTGTTCGAGAGGCTCTTGTAGAGGACGACGGTGGATCGGAGGAGTTTGATCGGTTCGTTCGACACTCATCCGGGCTTTCGCGCGACTCATACAATCCGTTAGGACATCTACTTGGGCAGAAGAATACTGCTGTTGGACCTGAAGACGCTCCTTCGATACCCCGTGTTTCGGAGACGGAGTAGGTTCAGGACAAAATTACGAACGCCCGACTTGCAAGAGTCGGGCGTTTTTCATTTCTATATTTTACATACGTAAGAAAAACCGCCGACTGTCTAAGTCGGCGGTTTGTGTTGGGACTGGTACGGTTAGGAATCCGTCCGGATGCCGGTCATTCCAACCAGTTCCTCGATGGTGACGGGCTTGTCGGCGGCAAGAAGGTGCATGCGGTCTTCGGGAAAGCACGACGCCTGAATTCTGTCCATGTTCTGGATGAGAAAAAGAAACGCCGAATAGTGAGGGTGCAGGCCCGAACCGACGAGGTTGTTCCTGCCAACGCCTGCCTTCTCGAGCAGTTCCTGGACGCGTGACCTGAAGTACAGGCTGTCCAGTTCCTTCACGTTGCGCTTCGCGCGCCATGCCGAAAGTCGGAGGAACAGGATGCGGCTTTTGCGATACTTGCTGTGCAGCTCTTTCCAAAACCGTATCTCCTTCATCTTGAGCCGATCGTGCGGTGTTGGTTTGTACATGGTCTTTGTATCTGCTTCGATACTACTCCTTGCATGCCAAAAAGCAAATGAAAACCGCCGGCCCTATGGGCCGGCGGGAAACGTCGCGACGCAACTTAGCCTGCGTCCTGGAACTGTGAGTCCTGAAGTGAACCCGGCTCCTCTCGGCGACCGTATCGGTATGATCCCTTGAGATGTGCCAGGAGAGATAGCACGCGGTTTCCTGCGCGCCAGTTTTCGGCAGCTTTTCGCTTTTTTCTGGGTGTCTGTTTGCCTGGGCGGCGTACCTTTTTGCCCATACCTACCTCCTTGGTTCGGGGTTTTGTACTGTCCCTAAAATTCTTGCATTTCCCATGCAAAAGTGCAATATACTCGGTATGAACAGATTTAAGGAATTTATGAGCCGAATGACCAAAAAGGGCTGGGCTATCATTATCGGAGTGGTACTAGTAGTGGTTCTTTTGATTGCTGCGGGAGTGCATTACGCAAAGAATCCCGACGTATGGACCGCGTTCTTTGACCGGGTAAGCGACGTCCAGGTCGCGAAGAAGGAGGACAAGAACCAGGGCGACGACAGGAAGAAGGAGGACAAGTTCGCCGACAAGGCGGCTGACTCGATCTTCAAGCCAGTCACTCCTCCTGTTCCGGCTGGATCTCAGACGGGGCATAACCCGTATTCCGTAACTCCTTCAACCCCTCGAAACACAAGGCTGCAGGAGGTGAAGGTTGCCGTTGTGATCGACGAGGACAAGTACAAGGGCATCAAGCTCAACTCGTACAAGGACCTGTCATGCGGACGAATCACGTACGTGACCGCATGGGTACAGGGGCCCGGAGTTCTTAACTCCGCGTACCAGGACATGTTCGCCGCACGAATCCTCGCGGACTTCGAGCCCAACAACATCATCCCGAAGTATCATCCTAACCTCAGGTTCAAGGAAGCCAAGCTTCAGGACGGAACGCTTCACGTATACCTGACCGGATCATTCGGAGAGTCTCAGGGACAGTGCGGAAAGGATCTTGCCATGGCGCAGATCACCGAGACCGCCTTCCTCTTCGACAACGTGCTCAAAGCCGAGATCCATCTGGACGGAGACGTCGTT
>CBKWTF010000077.1:0-3185 GCA_966677695.1 uncultured bacterium
TCTCTCAGGCCGTGGGTATGTGCCTCGCGGACCGCATGGACAACGGCGTAACCTCGCCCAAATTCTTCTACTGTCTGCTGGGCGACGGCGAGCTGCAGGAAGGTCAGAACTGGGAGGCGATGTTCCTTGCCGGAAAGGAGAGGCTGCACAACCTGATCGCGATCGTCGATCGTAACAACATCCAGATCGACGGCTATACCGAGGACGTGATGCCGCTCAATCCGCTTGCCGACAAGTGGAAGTCCTTCAACTGGCATGTGCAGGAGATCGACGGCCATAATTTCGAGGCGATCGATACCGCGATCGAGGCCGCCAAGAACGCGTTCGGACGACCGTCCGTCATCATCGCCCATACCATTCCAGGCAAAGGCGTGCCGGAGTTCGAGCGGCTGCCGATCTGGCACGGCAAGGCGCCCAACAAGGAGGAGGGGGCCCGAGCCTTGGCGGCTCTGCGTACTCTCGACGGCCGGATAACGAGCGAGCACGAATAAGACATACACATCATGCTGAACGAAAACCTACAGTTGAATACGAAGATGCTTAACGCCGACGTCGAGAAGGTGCCGCTTCGAAGCGGCTTCGGGGACGGGCTTGTAGAGGCGGCAAAGGCGGACAAGAACGTGGTCGGCCTGTGCGCCGACCTGACCGAGTCCACCCGCATGGAGGAGTTCTCAAAGCTTTTCCCGGAGAGGTTTGTGGAGATCGGCATCAGCGAGCAGAACCTGGCGTCGGTCGCGTCGGGCATGGCGGCCATGGGCAAGATACCGTTCATCTCAAGCTATGCCATGTTCTCTCCTGGAAGAAACTGGGAGCAGATCAGGACGACGATCGCCTACAACGACGTGCCGGTCAAGATTGCAGGATCGCACGCGAGAGTCTCTGTCGGTCCGGACGGAGGAACGCATCAGGCGCTTGAGGACGTCGCCCTGATGCGCGTCATCCCACGCATGCAGGTCATCTGTCCGTGCGACGTGCACGAGGCGCGTAAGGCGACGCTGCTCGCCGCCAAGAATGACAGTCCGGTGTACATCCGTCTAGCGCGCGAGAAGACTCCGGTCATCACGACCTCGGACACTCCCTTCGAGATAGGGAAGGCGCAGGCGTTCTTCGAGTCGAAGGGTGATACAATGGATGTCGGAATCGTGGCCTGCGGTCCCTTGGTGCACGAGGCGCTCAAGGCCGCGCATGCGCTCGATGACAGCGGGGTAAAGGTGACGGTATTGAATATGGCGACGATCAAGCCTCTCGATACCGACGCGCTCGGCCAGCTGATCAAGCGATCTCGCGCGCTTGTCGTAGTGGAGGAGCACCAGGCTGCCGGAGGGCTCGGCGGTGCCGTTGCGGAATACGCCTCCGCGCACGCTCCGGTCGCCATCGAGTTCGTTGCGGTGCACGACCGGTTCGGACAGTCGGGCAAGCCCGACGAGCTGCTCAATTTGTATAATCTGAATCAGGAGACGATCGAGAAGGCGGCGTACAAGGTAATTTCAAGAAAATAACATGAGGACACCACGAACCATTCATATATATGTATCAGCGCTTGCGCTTGCGGCGACGCTGCTTTTTGCGCATTCGACCTTTGCCCAGGAGAAGGTGGAGCTCGGAAAGCTTGCCCAGGAATACCTGATGCGACTCAACCAGGAGGCCGGCAGAGACGTTTCTGAGGACCAGGTAGTGAATCCGGAACAGTTTGAGCGTGCGGCGGTGACCGACTCGATCGAGACGATAAACAAGACGGTCGAGGAACTCGAGCAGGAAAAGAGGCTCGTCATCGACGAGGTCATGGAGATCGTGAAGAAGGACATCGACGACGCGATCATCTCGATTCGCAAGCAGACGCAGACGCCGGCATACGAGCTGCAGCGGGCGATAGACGCCGAGCGGACACAGCTGTTTGAGGCCGTTGCACAGACCGTGGAGACCCTGAAGCCGACCGATACCGAGAGCATCCAGAAGCTGCAGGAGCAGGTGGCGGATTTTCTTGTTCTGATCGAGGGGCGTCTCGAAACGGAGTCCGGCATGCAGCTGGACTTCGAGGAGTCCAAGCGCGACGCTCGTTCCAGGCTTGCAAAGTTCGCTGAATTTTTTGCCCAGAGAAAGCAGGTGATCGACTCTCGGGCCGGCGAGATGATGTATGTCGATACCGACCAGGACGGACTGTCTGATTATGACGAGACGTATATTTATAAAACGGACCCGGAAAACGCGCACACCAAGGGTACGGAAAAGACCGACGGAGAAAAGGTTCGTGAGGGAATCGATCCGTTAAGCGACAATGCTGACAGAATCGCATACCAGGATCCGCGAGAGGACAAGACCGCCTACGTCTCGTCGACCTACAGGGTGGACAAGGTGCAGCTGATCAAGGAGGGCGGGGAGAAGCTTGCCTTTGAGGGTAAGGCGGTACCGAACAGCTACGTAACGCTGTTCATCTACAGCACTCCGCTTGTCGCTACGGTACGAACCGACGACTCCGGAACGTGGACGTACGAGACGGACCAGAAGCTCGAGGACGGGGAGCACCAGATCTACGTGGCGACCGTTGACGGCTCGGGAGAGATCGTGACCCGCTCGAACCCTATCCTGTTCACCAAGTCCGCCGAGGCGGCAACGATTGGCATCGCAGGGTCTCTGCAGAGCTCGATCGGCGTGCATACGTTCCTGAAGGACAACTTCATCCTGATAACCCTAGCGGTGCTTATCGCGGTCGTCGTTCTGACCATGATGTTCGTAGGGAGCAGACGCGACCTCAAGACGGTGGTGGCGGATCTCCATAACGAGGTGAAGTCGAGGTAATAACTTGACAAATAATATTATTATGTTAGGATATTAACCGGAGACTACTCCTAACCTATGAAAGCACCATATATCCTTGCCGCTTCGGCAGTGATGCTTCTGGCATCCTGCGGAACCATGCAGCAGTCCGGCTCGTTCGGACAGTCCCGGTCAGCCGTCACCACGGCCGACCGCACCGTACGGAAGGGGATGACGCAGGCCCAGGTCCGCACCATCCTCGGCAGTCCCAACCAGTCGGTCAATACCAACGGTCGGGAGGTCTGGCACTATCGCTCGAACAACGCGATGGCTGTCGGCCTGCCCGTGAACATCATGTCCGCGTTCGGTCCGATCGGAGGCGCCGCCGCCATCGCCTATGCCAGCGGGCAGACCGTGAAGGCGACCAATAC
>CBKWTF010000078.1:0-2803 GCA_966677695.1 uncultured bacterium
AGCAGGCTTCTTGGCGGCCTTTTCGTTGGCCCGCAGCTCCTTGATGTAGTCCACCAGGGTATCAAGCGGCACGGTCTTCTGGGAGTTGGTCTCAAGGTTTCGCACGCAGATGCTGTTCTCGAGTGCCTCCTTCTGTCCCATGAGCAGTATGTACTTTACGCCCTTCTTGTGCGCAAACTGAGTCTGGGTAGACATCTTGTCTCGACCGATCGACTGGTGTACGGGAATGCCGGCCTTTCGCAGCATCTCGACGACCTCAAGCGACTTGAGCTTTGCACCGTATCCGAGCTGGATGAAGTAGATGTCGCAGTCGTCGAATTTCGGAAGCTTGGCCTCGGTAGACGGCTTGAGCTTCGGAACACGCAGGGTGACGGATACCGCAGGGACCCCCTTGCGGTTAAGGGTCTTCTTTGACAGGTCGTTATACCGAGATCCTGTAGCGAGAATCTTTCCGGTCTTCTCGTCGATGATGGTGAACACAGTATGGGAAGAGTAGTGGGGGTCTCCGAGCACGAACTTGTTGATCTCGAACGGGATCTTCTGCGACTCAAGATACTCCACAACCTCCTTGAGGTGGTTTCGGTGCTCCTCTGCGAGATATTCGATCGGGGCAGGAGCGTCCTTGATGATGTGCTTCACTCCCTTGACGTTGCAGGTCACGAGCGTATGTCCGCCGAACTTGAGCAGCTCCTTGCAATCCGTGTCGAGGTCGGCAAGCTTTCCGCGGAAGAAGTTCGTCGCGTGCTTGTTGAACTGGGTGAGGGTGTCCTTGTCTCCGACGTTGTTCACCTCCACCGACAGGTTCTTGAAGCCTTCCTCCTTAAGGATGGTGTAGGCGGTCTTGATCAGGATGGCCTCGGCAATGGACTTCGGGGTACCGATGATATGCAGGGAAACGCTGTCGCCAGAGCGCTTCTTGGCCTTCTTGTCATGGGGATTCTTGAGCTCTCCCTTTGAGTAATAGAGCAGGGGAAGCTCCTTTTTCTTCTGTTCCTCAGAGGTGGAATGGCGCAATACGGCAACGGCTTCCTCGATCTTGGGAAGGTGAGAGTGCTCAAAAGCCGGGTAATTCTTAAGCTTCTTGGCCTTTTCGTGGTCGTCCTTCTCGATCTGGTCGAGGTCAAGACCCTCGAATCCGTAGTACTGGGAGATGACGAACGCGTTGTCCACCTTGTTCTTTTTGGCTGGCATAATGCCCATATTTAATAACTTCCTGGCAAAAAGTCAAGTTTTGAGACTGGGAAGAGCCGTACGAAGGCCTTTCCTACGATAAAGCTTTCCTTGAGGGGTCCCCAACTGCGCGAGTCCAGGCTGGCCAGCCGGTTGTCTCCCATAACGAAGTACTCGTCGTCCGCAAGGGCGGTCTCGACAAGGCTGTCCTTGGGAAACTCGATATACGGCTCGTCCAGGGTAAAGAAGTCCTCGGCTCCGACCTCCTTGATCTCCACCTTGGTACCCGTGATTCGAACGGTCTCGCCCGGAAGGCCGATGACGCGCTTGATGAAGAACCGCGAGGGAATGAGAGGATACTTGAAGACCACCACGTCACCTCGATGGGGGTTGCTGACCTCGTATGAAAGCTGGTCCACGATGAGGTACTCCCCGGTATGGAAGGTCGGCTCCATGGAGGCTCCGCTTACGACAAACGGCTGGGCGATGAAGGTCCGTACCAGGAATACCATGAGGAGCGAGGTACCGATGAGCACGACGTACTCGCGTGCGGTTTGGAGAAATTTCTCTTTCATTGGTACAAGTATATATGAAAAGGGGAGTTGTGTCTAAAATGTGATATCATTTCCACATGAAAATCCTGGTCGGCCTCGGCAACTTCGAGGACAAGTATGTCGGGACGCGACACAACGTCGGTCGCGACTTTCTGATGTGGTTTGCGGACAAACACAGGTTCAGCGGGTGGAAGAGGGACTCCTTCCTGAAGGCGCTTGTTTCGACCGGCGACGTCGGTGATGAGGATTACATCCTGGTTCTGCCAGAGACCTACATGAATTTGTCCGGACAGACGGTAGCGGCCATCTTCAAGAAGTGGAGCGGAGTGCGGCCCGAGGAGGTGACGGTCATTCATGACGAGATCGACGTGAACTTCGGCGAGATCAAGGTCTCGACCGACAAGGGCCACGGCGGACACAACGGCGTGCGCTCGATTCTTGACGAGACCAAGCTGAACCTGCGCCGCATCCGCATCGGCATCTGTCCGAAGTCGTTCCTGGGCGGATTCAAGAAGCCGCACAAGGACGAGGTTGCAGACTTCGTGCTCAAGAGGTTCGGCATGCTGGAGCGGGGAGAGGTGGAGGGGATTTATGGCAAAGCCGAGGCGCTTCTGTAGCCATTGACTTTTATAATAATATATGTCTTATTATAAGACGTATGCCAGCTCATTCAAAAGCGCGTTTCGTGTATGTTTTGGACTCGTACCACGAGGATAACCAGACCAAGAATGCACTCGACGCTCTCGGACTCGTAGAGGATAAGGACTACCGGGTCGTACAGGCTACCGTCGAAGAGGCGGAACTGATCCTAGCGGGCACTCCCGGCGAGCGTCCGGCAGACGCCTCTTGCCTGCTCGTGTTTACGGGACTCTTCGGGCCCGGCGGCCTGGAGAGACCGGCGATCTCGTTCGCAAAGAAGGTCAAGGAGGCCAACCCGGCCGCGCGGGTATATCTGCGCAGCACGTTCGGAATGGATACGCTTGATCCGATATTTGATGGACAGATAGAAAAGGGCTTCGGAGATCACCACTCCGAGCTTCAGTCGGTTATCAGGCAGGCTTTCGGACTGTAGCCATGCT
>CBKWTF010000079.1:0-2800 GCA_966677695.1 uncultured bacterium
TACATCTGGAAAAATAGCGAGAAGAAGCCGGAAAAGACCGCTGAAGTGCAGGCGGTGCAGCCCCAGGTGCAGCTTCCGAAGCTGTCTCAGAGCAAGCTGCGCGAAATCTCATGGGGACTCGACGTGCATGATACGGTCGAGAAAAAATAAACGTGTCCGCGGCCGGTCCGAGTTTGTATAGGCAAAAGAATTAGAAGTTGGAAAAGTCCCTGTGATATACTTTGTGCAATGGCGGATATCAAAAACCAAACTCAATCGTTCGTACCAATTAAGGAAGTCCGCGATGGAATTGTCGTTCTCAAGGACGGATCGATGCGCGCAATCCTTATGACTTCATCAGTGAACTTCGCCCTCAAGTCCGAGGACGAGCAGAAGTCGATCATCTACCAGTTCCAGAACTTCCTCAACTCGCTGAACTTCGACATTCAGATTTTCGTACAGTCACGAAACCTCGACATTCGACCGTACGTCTCTCTGCTCCAGGAGCGGCTTAAGGTGCAGACCGACGACCTTATGAAGGTGCAGGTCAAGGAATACATCGAGTTTGTCCGCAGCTTTACCGAGCAGGCGAACATCATGACCAAGCGGTTTTTTATCGTCATCCCGTATTCGGCGGCCGTGCTTGATATCGGAAAGTCCGGAGGACTGTTTGGCAAGAAAAAGTCGGTACAGGAGGCTGCGGCTGACAACTTTGCCGAGAGCCGAACCCAGCTGTCCCAGAGAATCGACGTGGTGCTTTCGGGAATCGCCCGGACCGGGGTACGGGCGGTTCAGCTCGGAACCGAGGAGGCGATCGAGGTGTTTTATCAGCTGTTTAATCCGGGCGAGGCCGAGAAGCCGCTCGTGCTTTCAAAATAATATGGGACTTTTTAGCATTTTTAAGAGCAATAAGGACGATAAGAAGGGCATTCCGAACATCAGCTCGTTCCTGCCGCAGGAAATCTACCAGGCGGGCGTTCTTGAACTGCAGGACATCATCGCTCCTCCTGCCCTGAAGGTGACTCCTCGAGAGATTCATCTGGGAGACAAGATTGTGCGAACGCTGTTCGTACTCTCATACCCTCGATACCTTAACGACGGGTGGTTTGCGCCGATCATCAACCTGGACAAGGTATTCGACGTGTCCATCGTCGTTCATCCCATTGATACCGCCAAGGTGCTTCGGTCATTCAAGAAGAAGGTGGCAGAGGTGCAGAGCCAGATTACGTCCAGAGAGGAGAAGGGGCTCGTGCGTGATCCGATGCTTGATACTGCCTATCAGGACCTCGAGGCGTTGCGAGACAATCTCCAGCAGGCGCAGGAGAAGATCTTCGACGTGGGGCTTTATATATCAATCTATGCGGATACGGTGGAGGAGCTGAACAAGTTCGAGTCGGAGGTGAAGTCGATCCTTGAGGCACAGATCGTATACACCAAGCCGGCCATCTTCCAGCAGGAGCAGGCGTTCAACAGCGTGATTCCTGTGGCGCAGGACCTTCTGGGCATCTATTCCAAGCTCAACACCTCGCCGCTTTCGAGCATCTTTCCGTTCATCTCGTTCGACCTGACGACTGACAAGGGAATTCTGTACGGTATCAACCGGCATAACTCAAGCCTTATCCTCTTCGATCGGTTCTCCCTTGAGAACTACAACTCAGTAGTGTTTGCCAAGTCCGGATCAGGTAAGTCATATACGACCAAGCTCGAGATTCTTCGATCTCTCATGTTCGATACTGAGATCATCGTGATTGACCCTGAGCGTGAGTACGAGTACCTGGCCGAGGCGACAGGAGGGCGGTACTTCAACATCTCGCTGACATCAGAGCATCATATCAACCCGTTTGACCTTCCTGCACCAAAGGAGGATGAGTCTCCGTCCGACGTGCTCCGCTCAAAGATCGTGAACCTGGTGGGACTGTTCCGCATCATGCTCGGAGGACTGACTCCTGAGGAGGATGCGATTATCGACCGAGCCCTGACCGAGACCTATGCGCTCAAGGACATTACCCCTGACGCCGACTTTACCGGTGCGCAGCCTCCGCTCCTGTCTGACTTCGAGCTTGTGCTTGCGGGAATGGAAGGTGCGGAGGGTCTGGTACAGAAGCTGTCCAAGTACACCAAGGGAACATGGGCAGGATTCGTTAACCAGCCGACCAACATCGACATCAACCGAAAGTTCATCGTGTTCTCGATCCAGAAGATGGAGGACGAGCTTAAGCCCGTCGCCATGTACCTGATTACGGACTTCATCTGGAGCGCGATCCGAAAGGAGATCAAGAAGCGCCTGCTTATCATTGACGAGGCATGGTGGATGATGAAGTCTGAGGATACGGCTTCGTTCCTGTACGGCCTTGCCAAGCGAGGACGAAAGTACTATCTCGGAATCTCGACCATTACCCAGGACGTAGAGGACTTCCTGCGGTCTCCGTACGGGCTTCCGATCATTACCAACTCCTCCATCCAGCTGCTGATGAAGCAGTCCCCGTCGTCGATCGACATGGTGCAGCAGACGTTCAACCTGACAGACGAGGAGAAGTATCTTCTTCTTGAGTCGGACGTAGGAGAGGGAATCTTCTTTGCGGGTCTGAAGCACGTGGCCATCAAGGTGATCGCATCATATACCGAGGATCAGATCATCTCGTCCGATCCAGCTCAGCTTCTGGCGATCCAGAAGGCCAAGGCGGACTTCGGCACAGAGAATGCTGCCGGAACAGGAAAATAGACCAAACCTAAGTAACGTTGTCGAACATAGCTCGTCTGGTGATATAGTTAGTGCATATGGCGAACAAGGAACCAGTCAAATACAGAATAGGTCCGGTGC
>CBKWTF010000080.1:0-2793 GCA_966677695.1 uncultured bacterium
GAGCTGTATTACCTGTGCGAATGTATATGTACTCATTGAATAAAATTATGTAATAAAAAACCGAAACAATCTTACTTCTCTATTTTCTCGCATGTAGAGAGGGATGCAAGGAAAAGGTGTGGTTAACTGGTAAAAAATCCTTGAATAATTTTATCGCAGTAGCTCATAAGTAAATTAGTAATAAAAACTTATCCACATTTTTTCGTTGACCGAAAAATATTGATGCGATACAACTATTCGTAATGAAAATCTTGATCATAGAAGATGACATCTCGATCAGAAACGTACTCCGCATGAGCCTGGAAGCAAAGGGCTATGCGATTGATGAAGCCGGTGACGGCGATTCCGGATCGTTTCTGGCCCGCACCAATAGCTATGACGTAATACTTCTCGACAATGTCCTCCCAAAGAAAATGGGAGGACATATTTGTAAGGAGATACGGGAGGCCGGCATCACAACTCCCATCATCGTCCTGTCAGGCAAGCAGGAAATCCTGACCAAGGTACAGATGCTCAACACCGGCGCTGACGACTACGTGACCAAGCCGTTCTCGTTTGAGGAGCTGACCGCCCGCATTGCATGCGTTATCAGGCGACCGAAGTCCCTTAAGCAAAACGTCGTACGCCTCAAGGACTACGAGATCAACTTCAGCGCCCAATCCGTCCGCAGAAACGGAAAGGAGGTCTATCTGACGCGAAAGGAATTCTCCCTTCTTGAGTTTCTGGTCGCCAACAGGAACATCGTGGTCAGTCGCGGCCAGATCCTGGAGAACGTCTGGGACATGTCCGTCGATCCGTTTTCCAACACGATCGAGACGCACATCATGAATCTGCGCAAGAAGCTGAGAGACACACGGCGCACGCTTATCTCCGCCATTCCCGGAAGAGGCTACAAACTCAACGTAACCAACGTATAGTTTATGGGCGAGGTCGTACACAATCTGATACGGGGCATAAAATATGTTCCGTATTTTTTGCTTCGAAAGCCGGATCTGCATCTCGAGCAGCACAACTACGCCCTGATCGGCCGGCTTTCGGCCTCGCTTATCCATGACATTCTTACGCCCATTACGACGCTTTCGCTCGGCACGTCCCTGCTCGAAAAGGAAAACGTCTCGGACATCAAGCCTGTCATCGACCAGTCCACCGCCCAGATCAGGGAATTCGTCGAGATCATGAAGAACTTTCTCAAGCAGTGTGACGAGGAGCGCCTTGTCCATGTAAATGCGGAAATCAGGAAGGCCATCAGGCTGCTCAGCTACAAGGCGACGCACCTAAACGTGCAGATTCAGTTTCTCGAGCTCAACCAGGTACATACCCACACGCACGCGATCTACCTCTACCAGATACTGGTCAACCTCATCTCAAACGCCATGGACGCAAGCGTCGGCAGCGAGACCAAGAAGGTGCTCGTACTCCTAAAGAGACAGGGCAGGTCATACTATATAGAGTGCAAGGACTTCGGCAGCGGCATTCCGAAATACCTTGTCAGGAAGATACGAAAGCCCGGCTATACGACCAAGCCGGACGGCCACGGGTTCGGGCTGTATTCCGTAAAGTTTATTGTTGAAAAGAGAATGGGCGGAAGGCTTTCCGTATCGAGCGAACTAAACGAGGGCTCCCTCTTTTCTTGCAGGATTCCGCTAGGAAGCAGGAAGGCCGTCAGCAAATAACTCCTTCCCCCGCTCCCAATACCACTCCTCGCCCTGCAGCTTCATGTAGTACCACCACTCTGCTCCCCAGAGGTACTGGGTCTCCATTCCGGTCTTCTTGGCGAACTCGATCACCTTGTCGAACTTCTCGGGGCTCATGCGTCGGATCTGGATGTCCGTTGCCTCCCGGATCACGGGCTTGTCGAGCCACGGCTCAAGCGCGAGCTCCGCGATGATCGCCTCGTTGTCGGACGTCAGAAGCTGCCAGAGGTTCTCCCTGAAGCTGTAGGATCCGGGCGTGAACCACCAGTTGCGGAACTCGCCCATGACGGAGTTCCAAGCGTAGAGGTACATGGTCGTGCCGAAGACGTCCGCGCGGTCGAACGACCTGTGCCACGCGCTCAGCTCCCCGCTGTCGGTCACCATGATCGGCCGGTCCCTCTCGTCCAGCGAGCGCACCAGCTCTATCTCCCTGTCCAGAAAGTCGCTGTCAAAGTCCCGGCAGTGGTCCAGCGCGTACGATCCCAGGAACGGCTCGTTCTCGACCTGCCACATGGTGATGTGGTCGTACTTCTTGTAGCGGTTCACGAAGTCCTCGATGTACTGGAGAATCTCGGCCTCCTGCTCCTCCTTGGAGAGGTTCAGCGCCCAGTCCGGGATATGGCACTCCGGCCAGCGCGGCAGGCGCTTTCCTACGGCGAATATGACGGTCGCTCCGCGCTTGGCCGCCTCCTCCACCTGGAAGTCCATCTCCTCGAACGAGTACGCGTCGCGCTCGGGCTCCGTCATGTTCCAGTGCGCGGCAAGACGCAGCCTGCGCACGCCGAGGTCGTCGAGCATCGCGACGTACACCTCCTTCCAGTTGAGTCCGAGCTCCTGCGCGTATACGGTATTAAACGAGGAACCGTATACCGGCTCCTCCACATGCCTCGCGTGCGATACGGCAAAATAGAAAGCAATGAGCGCCAGAAGCGCACACGCCGCGATCATCTTTTTTGAAAAGCGGAACTTCTTCTTGTGCATTACAGAAACAATAACACAAAACCGACGAAGATGATGCTGATCGATGTCAATTTCTGGTACAGCTCCTTGCGCCTGATGTTCTCTCCGAAGTCAAACGGCGTAAGCGGGCCGATGACCG
>CBKWTF010000081.1:0-2790 GCA_966677695.1 uncultured bacterium
ACTCTTCCGGCGTCGATCGGCGCGGCGTCGCGTGAGCAGATGCTGAAGATGCTGGGTGTCGGCGTCGCCGCTGACTATGTCCGTCTTGAGCAGAACCTCACGCGTTTCGTACTGGCGCTGATGGATCTCCCGAGGGTCGCTTCGGGCCAGGAGGAGCAAGTCTACCTCCTGTCCATGTCGCAGCTCGGTGCGTCCATTCCGTGGGACAAGCTGCCCGACGGCTCCGGCCGTTCGGCCGGTCTCAAGGGCCGCCGCGAGCAGCTCTGAGGGCCAAGCCGGTCGGTTGTTTGAGAATAAAAATGCCCGTCGTTTCGCGAGAAACGACGGGCTTTCTTTTTTGTCTGAACTTATCCTGTCCGAACGTAAGGGAGGAAGACCTTCCTAAGGAAGATCAGTGACGCGACGCGGCGGTATCCGGAATCCCAGAATGCGCTGCGTGAGTCGGGAACGCCTCCCTCTGCAACCGACGAACGACGTTCCGGATTGGTTCTGAGGTACCCCTTGTGCAGCAACCTGTAGAGCAGGGCGCTGCTTTCGAGTTCCTCGAGCCAGATGCTCCGGGTTCGTTCACCGAACACCGGGACCTCCTTCGTTGTCAGATACGGTGTGAGCAGCTTTTCGTAGAGCCGGGTCACCGACCTTCGGTCTCCGATCCAGGGACAGGCGAACAGAAGGTGGGTGAGCACGCTCGTGCCCAGGTACCGATCGTCGGTTCCGAAGTCCCTGATCCTCAGGTAGCCGTTGTCATCCTGGAGCCAGAACTGAAGCGGTCGGCTAGTGATGTCGAACGGTTCCAGCGCCTCACCGATAAGGACATCAATTCTGTCTCTGTCCTCAAGCCGGACTCCGGGCCTGACAAAGACCGCGAAGTCGATGTCTGACTCATCCGTGCCATACCCCTTGATT
This sequence comes from uncultured bacterium, assembly GCA_966677695.1. GTDB lineage: Bacteria > Patescibacteriota > Minisyncoccia > Phycocordibacterales > JAACPR01 > JAULZV01. The sequence goes on from CBKWTF010000081.1 coordinate 907, forward strand.
TGGGATCCTCCGGCGATGACGATGGGCAGCAGGAACATTGAGAGTTCCGCATCCATGGTTATCGCGTCGGAGATTCCGACATAGGGCCTCAGCACGGTATCGTCCGGGTCGTCGAACGTTGGAACGGTCAGGCCGTACGGCCTGACCTCCTGTTCCCGTAGCACGTCCAGCGCCATGAGACGAAGCCATAGGCTCCGTAGCTCCTCACGGACATCCTCCTCTCCTTCTCGCCAGCACTTTTCGAACGCGGGTTTCAGGACGAGGTAGGTCTTTTGAGCACGAGCCGTCTCGATACGAGCCTCCGATTCCATCAGCAGATACGCGGCGGCAACCGTCATCACGGTCACCGTTTGGTTTTCAGCCTGAATCAGGAAGCGGGACAGGTCTGTCACTGCAAGCCTTCCGGAACGGATCGTGTTCGCGATCATCCGTGAGCATGCTTGGGATATCTCCGTCGTTTCCTTCTGGATTTCCCATGCGATTCTCGCTTCCGGTTTCTTGCCGCATTCGGATGCTATCCTCTTGGCGGTCCGACTCATGTCATCCTGCGCATTTCGGACGGTGGCGGCGAGCCAGCCGTAAGAGCGTGCCGGACTGTCTGAGCCGGTGTCCGTACAAGCCTCTTCGTCCATTGAAGACAGGGTGTCCGAGAGGCTTTGCCTCAGGGTTTCGCACCTCGCTTCTTGCATGATCCGCTCGACCGCGCTTCTGGTCAGCAGGCCTTTTCGTATCAGGATAGGCACAAGGTGTGCCGCCTTCACGACGAGGGGCAGGGGCTCGCTGCGCATTTCTGCCTCCGGAATATCTCCGTCGACAAAGTCGGCGCGAATGTCCCTGCGCTCAAGTGCCTTATTCCAGCACTCGAGATACGCAGCGACGAACGCGTCACGCGCGATTCTGAGATCGTTTTCGAACCGTCCGGACATTGGTTCCGGAATCAGCTCGAACGGAAGGTAGAGCAGCAGCCTGTCGCTGCACTCTTCCTCGACAAGAAACACGGTAAGAAGCTCATAGAGCTCGCATGCCGTAGCCTCGTCGATAAGTCCGTCTGACAAGGCGGTGTCCATGCTTGTGGATACATCCGGCACAAGACGATAGTATTGTTCCAGAAGTTCGATGATGTTTCGACGTCGGCTTGCCGACCGAGAAACATCCTCGTTCTCAAGGATCCTGGAGTTCCAGGCCGAATCCGTTTCGGGATAGAGAAGTAAGCGTACCGCGGCCCTGAAAATCTCAGGAGCCGAGGCACCTAAGGGTGAGTGTAAGTTCATGATGTGTATGAGCGTTTTTCTGTGTTTTGAATAACATAAATTATTGAAAATGTCAATTTGATGCACGCGTTCCGAAGATCGAATTCGAGTCAGTGTGCGTGCTAAAGTTTTCCTCCTCCTATTTCTTGACGCTATTTGCACACATAGGATAATTGAGGTAGTGTGCACCGCACGCGGTTTAGCAGTAAAAATGAATTATAATGACGAAGGAACTCGACCAAGTATTTCTAGAACAGGTAGTGGCGGCGCTGGTAGACAAGCCTGAGAAGGTTGAAATCAGCCGAACAGTAGACGAGATGGGCGTACTTTTGACACTGAAAGTCGACCAGGAGGATATGGGAAAGATTATCGGACGAGACGGCAACACCGCGAAGGCGATTCGAACTCTCCTGCGAGTAGTGGGCATGAAGAACAATGCACGCGTAAACCTCAAGATCAACGAGCCTGACGGGCGAGCGTCCGGGGCGACCAAGTCGGTAGACGAGGCGCTGGCGGAGATATAGGATAAGACAAGAAGATGCAAAGGGGGGGGGGGGGGGGGGGAAAAGGGGGAGGGCCCCCCTCTCCCCGCTCCCCCCCGCCTCCTTTTTTCCCCCCACCCACAAAAAACCCC
>CBKWTF010000082.1:0-2649 GCA_966677695.1 uncultured bacterium
GAAATGGCATTTCATCTTGAGGACAACGAGCATATCGTATTGATCGCGCGCAGGCACTGGTTTCGGCCTGCCATGCAGACAATCAGCCTGCTTTTCTCGCTGCTGATTCCGCTTATCCTGTCGTCCGTGCTCGTCGCGCTTCCGGGCGAACGGCTGGACATCGGAAACACGAGCGTGCTTTCCGCCATTCTGTTTTTGGGATGGCTCTTCATCGTGTGGACTACGGTGTGCATCATCTGGACCAACCACTTTCTTGACGTGCTGGTGGTAACCAACAAGCACATCATCGATATCGAGCAGATAGGGCTGTGGAGCAGGGAGATCTCGACGCTGGACCTGGACAAGGTGCAGGACATCTCCTCAAAGGTCGAGGGACTTGTCGCAAGCGTGCTGGATTACGGCGAGCTCGAGATCCAAACAGCGGGAAGCATCACGAACTTTATCGTGGATGGAATAGAAAGGCCGAATCTTGTCAGGCAAAAGGTGAACGAGCAGATCAGCGCGGCTGACGACCGAACGATTAGTGCGCCTTTCGAATAGGAGCGGCCTTGATGATGTCCACGGCAGTCTGTATTGAGTCCGTAACGACAAACAGGTTCAGATCTGCTTCGTCAATTTTTCCGTTGACGGCAAGTTGATCCACCAGGAACTGCTTGAGGGGATTCCAGAAATAGGATCCAAAGAGAATGACGGGAACACGCTCAATCTTGTTGGTCTGCACGAGCGTCAGGATCTCGAAGAGCTCGTCCATGGTCCCGAAGCCGCCGGGAAAGTATACGTATGCCTCCGCGGCATAGGTCAGGGCAACCTTGCGCGCGAAAAAGTACTTGAAGGAAAGGTCTCTGTTCATGAACCTGTTGATCACCTGTTCCATTGGCAGCTTGATGGTCAGACCGAGCGACTCGCCCCGGTTCTCGTACGCGCCCCTGTTTGCCGCCTCCATGATTCCGGGTCCTCCCCCGGTCACGACAGAATAGCCGAGCTTCGACACCTCAGAAGCGAGAGAAAACGCGTTCCTGTAGTCATCCTCCTCGGGAAGCGTCCGGGCTGAACCGAAGAAGCTGACGGTCTTCTCGCTCGACTTGATGAAGTTGAATCCGTCGGTAAATTCCTGTTCTATCGCGTCTATTCTGGTTTTGATTTGTTTGTCCAGTTCTGGTAATGTCAGTGGGTGCGGAGCCATTTCCTTTTCGGGCCTCTGAGCAGCCTGCTTCTCCTGATTTTTCTTGAAAAATAACATTCTCTAAGTATACCCGATAGTATGTCAGCAAAAAAGCCAATACAGTTCAACCTTATCAAGGAGCATTCGAACGGCCTTGCCAGGGCTGGTGAGATCGTCACGCCACACGGAACGATCAAGACCCCCGCATTCATACCTGTCGGGACCAAGGCGACGGTGAAGTCGCTAACGCCCGAGCAGGTCCGGTCGATCGGGGCACAGGCGGTGCTGGCCAATACGTACCACCTATATCTGGAGCCGGGAGACGATATCCTCAAGCAGGCGGGCGGAATCCAGCCGTTTATGAACTGGCACGGCCCGACAATCACTGATTCGGGCGGATTCCAGGTCTTCTCGCTCGGCGCCGCCTTCGGTCATTCCATTTCTAAAATTACCAAGGGCAACGAGGACGAGATCATGCTGCCGTACGAGCAGGAGGTGCAGGAGGGCAAGAAGCGCAGCAACGCTGGCAAGGCCCGCATAGACGAAAACGGAGTCATGTTCCGGTCCCATATCGACGGGTCAGCCCACTATTTTACTCCGGAGAAGTCGATTGAGATCCAGCACAACATAGGAGCGGACATCATCTTCGCGTTTGACGAGTGCACGTCGCCGATGGAGGGAGAGCACTACCAGAAGCGGTCGCTCGACAGAACGCACCGATGGGCGAAGCGGTGCGTGGACTTTCATAAAACATCTGAAAATTCCGAGCGACAAGGTCTGTATGCGGTTGTGCAGGGAGGACGGTTCGAGCATCTGCGCAAGGAAAGCGCGGAGTTTCTTGCGGGCATGGACTTCGACGGCTTCGGGATCGGTGGATCGTTTGCCAAGGAGGACATGAAGAGCGCGGTACTCTGGACGAACGAGATCCTGCCCAAGGACAAGCCGCGACATCTCCTCGGTATCGGAGAGGTCGAGGATCTGTTTATGGGAGTTGAGAGCGGGTGCGACACGTTCGACTGCGTCGCGGCTACGCGCATTGCCCGAAACGGCCAGGTCTATACCCTGGATGGAAAGGCGAATCTGATGAACGAGAAGTTCAAGGATGACTTTTCACCGATTGATGAGGGATGCGACTGTTATACGTGCCAGAATTTTACCAAGGCGTATTTGTCACATCTGTTTAGAGGAAAGGAGATGCTCTCTGCTACGCTCGCGACTATTCACAACCTGCGATTCATCGTGAGACTGGTAGACCAGATGCGCGAGCACCTGCTGTCCGATACGTTCGAGACATTCAGGGATGAGTTCTTAAAGAGATATCTGCGGAAGTAAAATAAATTGCCGCGCACGATGGGTGCAGCGGCAATTTTGTAAGGCCCATGCCTGTTATTTCTTACCATTCGGCTTGAATTCGTCAAAGGCGGTGCTGTCAGCTTCCCATCCGTAGAGGAACAATTGACGTGCAAGCCTACCCAGCTCGTCCCGGG
>CBKWTF010000083.1:0-2536 GCA_966677695.1 uncultured bacterium
AACGAGCCCGCCCCGCCTTCGGGCGACGCGGGCGAATCGACCAGCGTAAACTCGCCCTCGATGACGGCGACATACAGCCGGTGCGCATCGGCAATCCGTGAGCGGTCAACAACGAGGATGTCCCCCTCGTATGCTCCGAGTTCCTCGAACGAGTTTCCTTTTATGCGCACAAAATAGGTTGCCGACCGGTTCCGCACCAGAATGTCGTTCAGGTCCAAAGGGTGCGGCGTCTTCGTCTCAAGTGACTGAAAAAGGATAGGCATGCACATATTCTATCCTTGTCATTTCTTTTGTCAAATCTGTCAACTTTTATACTTTTTACTGATTTTTCCGCTTTGTAAGGAACTTGTTGCCCAGGTATCCCTTCTCAATTAGCTCTCTGAACGGGTTCTTGTCGAACTCGATCACGTACAGATATCCCGCAAGCGCCGCAACGCTCGCACCTATGCAGTCAATAATCAGGTCGGACATCGTATCGAACAGTCCCGACTTCTGCATGTTGAAGCCGAAGAACTGGTCCATGCCGAACTCGCAGATCTCCCAGATCGTTCCCACTGTCACGGCAAAGCAAAAGGAGAAGAACGCGAAGACGAACGGATGCGACTCCGCCCTGTTTCGTCCGAAGATCAGGAGCAGGACGATAACGCCGATGATACCGAACCCGATGGCCGATCCCAAGTGCATGACCAGATCCCACCACCAGAACTTGGTATAGAATCCCTCGGCCTCCCCCAGAAAGACCGTCGCGTACATGAAGAACGCCGTTCCCGTAATCAGGATCGGGGGAATGTAGATGTTATAGTGCCGCTGGAAGACGATAGGCAGCAGGGTCAGAACAAGGGCGGCAACGGCCATAAGCGCGGTATACCACTGCCTCTCTACTGCAGACAACACAAGAGCGCCGGCAAGCAGGATCCAGATGGTATACAGCGGCGTCTTGTCGGTCAGCGGTTTCATGCTCTAAATGTATCGCAAATATGGAAAAACGAAAGCGGGGGCTGAACTTTCCTGAAGAGTCCCACCGCAGTGATCCTCCTGAAAAAGAGCGGCGACCAATCAAGTGGGCGCCGCTCTTTTTCACGCTGCGAGGAACGGGATTCGGAAGGGATGACAGCCCCCGCTTTCGTTTTTCTACACTACTACTTCTTCTTCAGTTCTCCGGAAGCTACTACCCGCACCTCGTCCTGTACCGGACCGAAGGCCATGTTCCACTCTGAGATCTTGATTCGCGTATCGACCGAGAACTTCATGTTCTCACCGTTCTCCCCGATCGCTACGGGAATCGAGAGCGTCCTGGTAATTCCCTTAATGGTGATGTCGGTGATCGCCTTCAGGGACGTGTCGCTCTCCCGCTGGATCTCCTTGATCACCACGGTGACCTGAGGATGGTTTGCAGTGTCGAAGAACACGCCGTCCTGCAGGTGCTTGTCCACCGCTTCCGTGTCGGTCTTTACGGACGTCGGGTCAATCTTGAGAATTCCCCCAATCACGTCCCCGGCCGCGTTGAACGCGATGTCAGCGGTCATGTTCTGAAACGAGCCGACATGCTGTCCTCCCGGCTTGTATCCGGTGAACTCGAACTTCAGGGTCGAGGGGTCGATGGTGTAGTCGCCGCTGTCCGTCACGGTCCATGAGCCGTTTACTCGGGTAAGGTTTATCTCAGAGGCAACGATCTCGTCAGATCCGTTCGCATTCGAGTCGACAAACTCAGACCGCTCGACTCCGCTCAGCTCCTGCTTGATCTGCCGATCCTTTACGTATACAAAGATTCCGATTCCCACTCCTACAACAAGGGCGAGGCCCAAAAGGCTCATAATCGTGTTTTTCATGACAAATATGGTTATACCGATAATACCCCATCAGTATACCATGGGAATTAGCCTCGCTTTCGCGCCTCTCGCAGGTACTTCTTGACCGCAATGAAGCTTGATACCGCACCGATAAATACTGCGGAGAAGAAGATCATAAGGAAGAACTGGCCGAAGTGAGAGACGTAGTACTCGGACACGTCGATTCCCGCAAAGAAGTCCGTCGTCGCCTTTCCGGTATACAGCGTGAGCGGATACAGAAGCAATAGCGTCAGGAATGATGAGACGATTCCGTACAGGATTCCGGTCACGATGAACGGACCTGAGATGTATGAGGAAGTCGCGCCCACAAGTCTCATGACCTTGATCTCGTCTCGCGAGATGTACATCGCAAGCCGGATGGTGTTGAAGGTGATGATGATGGAGAGCAGGATGAAGAGCACGGTCACGATTCCTCCGAGTCGCTGCCCTGCGGCGATGAACCGCTCAAGCTTCTGGATCAGTTCCTTGTTCTCGTTGAAGTTCACGGTCTCGATCAGCGAGTCCTCCTGTCCTGCAGGATAGTTGGTCTCAAGATATGCGGCGATCTGCTCGTACTGCGCGGACTCCTGGCGGGTCGTCTTCACGTACAGCTCGGCCCCGAACGGGTTGTCCTCGAGCTCGTACAGCGCCTCAAGGTTCTGCGGCTTGTTTCGGTTGTTGTACTTGAAGTTCTCAAGCGCCTGCTC
>CBKWTF010000084.1:0-2449 GCA_966677695.1 uncultured bacterium
GCACGAAGTCCGTAACCCCCTTCACGCGCTCAAGATGTCTCTCGAGCTCAAAGTAGTCAGCGGGCAAAATGGCAGGAATGATCTTCTTTTCCATATGCTACTCGTTAAATGAGTCAATCTGGTCGATCTTCTGGATGCGCCGGGCATGGCGCTCCTCGCCGGAGAACGACGTCTCGAGCCACAGGTCGATCGCCTCAAGCGCCTCGTCTTCGGTAATAAATCGAGCGCCGAGCGAGAGGACGTTGGCGTCGTTGTGCTGGCGCGACAACTCGATGATGCTCTGGTCCGAGTTCGCAGGCTCGCCGTAGAAGACGGTTGACCTGATGCCCTGTACGCGGTTGGCGACCATGGCCTCGCCCTGTCCCGAGCCTCCGAGGATAATCCCCTTCGACTGCGGATCCTCTGCGACCGCAATCGCTACCGGCAGGATGAAGTCAGGATAGTCGTCCTCCGGATCCAGCTCATACGCACCGTGGTCCACGACCTCGTAGTGCTTCTGCTCAAGAAACCTGACAATCTCCTCCTTCATCTCGAATCCCGCATGATCGCTTCCTATGTGTATCGTTCTGATGTCGTCCATGATTTCGTATGTTAGTTCTGTTAGGCTTCCTCTTCGCTTGCGGCCTCCTCCTTCACCGTCTTCTTCTTTGCGGCTCGCTTCTTGGGCTTTTTCTTTTCTCCGCCAAGCTGTGCTCCGGCTCGCGCCACATGCTCGACCAGCGAGTTCGTATATCCGATCTCGTTATCGTACCACGCAAGCACCTTGACCAGGTTGCCTCCGACCACGCGGGTCATGGCCAGATCCGCGATGGACGCATGCGGATTTCCTACAATATCCTGGGACACGACATCCTCGTCCGTCACGGTAAAGATGTTCCTCCATCGGTCCTCAAGGGCAGCCTTGCGAAGGATGTCGTTCACCTCCTCAACGCTCGTATCTCGGCTTGAAATAAAGGTGATGTCGGCAATCGATCCCGCAGGCACCGGTACTCGAAGTGCGATACCGTCGAACTTGTTCTTGAGCGAGGTTACGGCGAGCGTCGTCGCCTTGGCCGCACCGGTCGAAGCCGGGATGATGTTGACCGCAGCCGCTCGTCCGTTGCGGAAGTCCTTCTTGCCGGGACCGTCAACGATCGACTGTGTCGCAGTATACGCGTGCACGGTATTGAGAAGCGCCTTCTCGATGCCGATGGCCTCATCGAGAATCGAAATGACCGGAGTGGCGGAGTTTGTCGTGCACGATGCGTTCGACGTTACGTCGGTCGTCTCAAGCTTGCCGTCATTTACTCCGAGCAGAATGGTTCCCTGTTGGTCGTTCTCCTCTCCTTTTGCGGGCGCCGAGATGACGACCCGCTTGGCACCAGCCTTCAGGTGCGCACGGGCATCATCAAAATCAGTGAAGAATCCGGTAGACTCAACCACGATGTCGATCTCGTTCTCCTTCCACGGCAGGTTCTTCGGTTCCCTTTCCGAGAAGATCATCACCTTCTTCTCACCGCCAAGCAGCAGGTACGGCTCTCCTCCGCCGTCGCGCACCTGGATGTCGAACTCGCTTCTCCCGTAGACACTGTCGTACTTTAGGAGATACGCCATGTTTTCGGGATCACCCAAGTCGTTAATGGCCACGACCTGAATGTCGCTTCTGGTGTATGAGAGCTTGAGGAACGCGCGACCGATGCGCCCGAATCCGTTAATCGCCACTCGAATTGTACCTGGTTTTGTTTCTGTCATGATGAAAGTATATCAGACCTATAATATATGTATCGGCTTACGCACCTGCTCCTGCGTCCCCGCCCGTCGAGCTTCCGGACGAACCACCGGCATCGGAAGACCCTGACGAATCTCCGCCGGCTGATCCCCCGACATCACCTCCCGAAGAACCCCCAGAGTCACCGGATGATCCGCCTGTGGTATCGGAACCGCTGGAATCCCCGCCGGTCGACGTGCTTCCGGATGATCCCGCACCACCGCTACCGTCACCTGCCGACTGTCCCGATGTGCCCGTACCCGTCGAACCTCCTGAGTCTCCGCTGGAAGCGTCACCTGAGGTACTCGAGTCAGATCCCCCCGACGCTCCGTCCCCGGACTGTCCGGTTCCTCCCGTCTGAGAACCGCCAGCCTGATCTCCGGTTGTCGATCCGTCGTTGCCTGTTTCGGCCCCAGAAGCGGTACCGTCGCCCGTTCCTGTGTCGCTTCCTGGCGTCCCAGTACCGTCACCGGAAGTTCCAGCATCACCAGCCGTTCCCGTACTGTCTCCTCCGGTCTGCATGCCACCTCCGTTTTGATCACCTGTACCATTCGCATCATTTCCCGTCCCGCCATCGTTGTTCTGGTCGTCCGCATTCTGCATTTCGTTATCCTCTTCCTCCTCAGGTTCCTCTCGATCCTCGCAGCGTCCCGGCTCGGTCTTCATCTCGCCGTCATAGACGAACATACAGATCGGCTCTCC
>CBKWTF010000085.1:0-2407 GCA_966677695.1 uncultured bacterium
GTTCCATATCGGTCACCTGATGTCGAACGCGATCGGCGAGTCCGTGTCGCGCCTGTATGAGCTCGGCGGCGCCGACGTGACCCGCGTGTGCTACCAGGGGGACATCGGACCGCACGTTGCCAAGTGCATATGGGGCATGATGCAGCAGCGAGACGCGTTTCCTCAGGACCATGACTCGATCGAAGACAAGATGAGGTATCTTGGCGACTCGTACGTATACGGATCGAACCAGTATGAGGAAAATGCGGACGCGCAGGCTGAGATACAGGACATCAACAAGAAGCTTTTCGAAAGGTCTGATGCGGAACTGCAGGTGTACTATGACAAGGGGCGCGCCTGGAGCCTGGAATATTTTGATACGGTATATGCAAAGCTCGGAACCTCGTTCAAGCACATGTTCTACGAGTCTGAGACGCATGCGATAGGAAAGAAAATCGTTGAGGACAATATGGAGAACGGCATTTTCTCAAGGAGTTCCGAGAGCGACGCGATTATTTACGAAGGGGAAAAGGACGGCCTGCATACGCGCGTGTTCATCAACTCGCAGGGGCTTCCGACATACGAGGCGAAGGAACTCGGTCTGGCCCAGGAGAAGGCAAGACTTGGAGACTTCGATACCTCGATAGTGGTGACCGCCAATGAGCAAAGCGATTACTTCAAGGTGCTGCTTGCGGCCATGGCACGGACCATGCCTGAGATTGCCGCCAAGACAAAGCATGTCGCGCACGGCATGATGCAGTTTGCCGACGGAAAGATGTCGTCCCGAAAGGGAAACGTGATTACGGGAGACGAGCTGCTGGCCCGGGTTGAGGCCAAGGTCGTTGAGAGGATCGAGGGACGCGAGTACTCCGAAGAGGAGAGGAAGGACATCATCGACGCCGTGTCAGTCGGAGCGCTCAAGTACTCAATACTCAAACAGACCCCCGGAAAGAACATCATCTTCGACTTCGACAAGTCCATCTCGTTCGAGGGGGACTCGGGTCCGTACATCCAGTATGCGTACACTCGCGCGCAGTCTGTGCTTGCAAAGGCGGGAAGTGTCGACGCGTCCGCGGCAAGCAAGTCTGCCGTGTACGACATCGAGAAGGTGCTTATGCGCTTCGAGCCTATCATCAAGCGGGCGATCGCGGAGCTTGCACCACAGCACGTGGCGAGCTATCTCATCGAGCTCGCGGGAGCCTTCAACTCATGGTATGCCCAGGAGAAGATTATCGGAGACGACAACGAGGCCTATAAGCTGATCGTAACCAAAAAGGTGGCCCATACGCTCGAGCGGGGACTTTTTGCCCTTGGGATCAAGGCGCCTGTGAGGATGTAGCCAGATTGGTCTTCCGGAACGAGGGATTGACTTTCTCCATTTTGTACGTAATATCCAAATCAAACTCACCCAGAAAGCAGAAACGAGTCAGTTCCATCAAAACCAAACAACGACCATGAAGACCTCCGCAACAGTCTTGCTTGCAAGCGTGCTTACCGCTTCGGCGCTCGCCGAGCAGCCTATCGTCAAAATTACGGCCGTCGGCGTGCTCAACGGCACCGCAGACGAAGCCGCGCTGGGCGGCAGCCCGGTCCGCTACCACCAGAAAACCCTGACGGAAGCGTCGGGCATTACCAAGTTCGGCGGCGCGCTGAAGGCCGCCTTCTGTGACCCCGCCGACGGGACGACCCAGGTGAACGTGGACGACTTCACGTGCACCTTCAATCGGTATCGTCTGTACCGAGGTGCAGATCTGGTCTGGGACAACCAGTCTCTCGGGGCCTACAACGTTCCCGGGGACAGCAGCCGGCCGGACATGCTGGTACGCAACACTTCCGGTACCCGCGTCTCACTCAACGGGACGCAGACCATCGGAACTCAGGTGGACGGAGCCTCCGTCTTCCTGATCCTGGACCAGGAGGTTGCCTTGGGTACGGCGACCCGGCCCTTCTTCACCCAGGTAGGCGAGTCGTACCGTCTGGAACGCGACCTGACCTTCACGTTTACCTACGGCGGTACACCGTATGAATATACGGTGCCGATCGAGGAGACCCGGGTGGACGTCCGGGTGTATCCGGACGAATACCAGCTTCAGGTGAGCGAAAACCTTGTCGACTGGTATTTCGCCGCGGTGCCGCAGAACAAGTACGTTCCGTATCCGCCGTTCGATTTCCAATGGAACTCGAACTGGATCGCCGAGACCATCGCCCTGTATCCGGCGAGCCAGTCTCATCCCAATCTGTCGGGCAACCAGAAGAGATTCTACCGCTTCTGGTGGCCGTAAGCGTCTTCTTATACGTTGAATTTTGGGCGCAAGCAAGGCGCCGATCCCGCTGTTTTTCGCGGGATTGGCGCCTCCTTCTTTTTTCTACCCCTCCCCTTACAAAAGTACTTCCAGTGGTCATTTCAAACTCTTCCCCAAGGGTAACG
>CBKWTF010000086.1:0-2371 GCA_966677695.1 uncultured bacterium
CCGTAAAGGAGACCGTGAAGCCGAGGTCCAGAACGGTTCGGGCCGTATCGACAGGCTCGGTAAAGAAGTGGAAGTTGGCACGCAGATCGGGATGAGAGGCCTTGTATGAACGCAGCGCGTCCAGGGTCTCCGGATACGCCTGCCGACAGTGGATCATGAGCGGCTTGTCGTGCTTGAGCGCAAGCTCGATCTGCTTCTCAAAAAACGAGAGCTGCAGGGCCTTCGTCTCACCGTCATTCGCGTCTCGAAAGAAGTCGAGTCCGCACTCGCCTATTCCGACGCACTTGGGATGGCCAAGAAACGCCTCGAGCCCTGCGACTTCAGAGAGCTTGGATTCCTTGGCGTATACCGGGTGCACGCCGACGATCGCCCAGACATGGTCGTTCTCCTCCGCCAGTCTGATCGAGTTCGCGCTCGTATCGATGGTCGTACCAATGTTGATAGACCCCACGCCCTTTGTCATCATGTCCGCCAGGATATCCTGTCTGTCAGCGTCGTAATCGGGAAAGTCGAGATGGGCGTGGATGTCTATGTATTTCATATGAGGTAATAGTAGCACAAAAGAAAAAGCCCCGGACGCAGTGCGTCCGGGGCGTGGTCTTCTGCACGGCAGGCTTCACAGTTTTCCGCCGGAAGTCTCCTTGGGAAAGCGCGAGCCGAGCGACTGGAAGGCAGCAGCCATCAGCTCTTCGCACTGCTCGCAGAACCGCTGCTGCTCACTGGGCTGCATGGCAACGAACCTTCCGACGGTCATGCCGGCTGGTCCGAAAACGTCGTCCAGCACCGTGCGCATGAGGTCCTCGCGCAGCCTTTGCTCGTTCTGGACATACATGATCGCGAGTCCATCGCACCATTCCCAGACGTGAAGCGGGTTAAATCCCGTGGATTCGCCGGACTTACCCGTCAGGAATCGGAGCAGACATTCGGCCCTGTGCCAGATCACGAACGACCGAATGATCTCGGACTTGCGCTCAGCGCTCAGCCGAAGCAGGCCGTCATTGATCCTCAGATCCAACTCTTCCTCAAGAAACTGCCTGAAGGAAGTCTGGACAAACCCGTACAGCACGGGAAACAGCGCAAGCGCGTCTTCCCTGTCGTCGACGGACGCATACGCGAACAGGTCGGTATGGCAGTCCTTCGGGGTAATTTCCGGAATCCGGGCGGATGACGGATCGAGTGCGGCGGCAGCCAGGCTGTCAAAGTACGAGGTATCAAACCCTCGCATGAATGCAGGTGGGGTATCTTTCATACTAGTAGAACGTTACCGTCCCTCACCATATCACACTTCCATAGCGGATACTATATTCGATTGAAGAGAGGCATCTCGGGCTTCTTGTGATTCCTGATAGCGGCAAGCATGCCGTCAGCAGTCTGAGGGAGTATCGGCCGCAGCATGAGCGCGATAGCATAGAGTCTCTCGACAAGACCCGCTATCTCCTTCTGCCCTGCCTCTGGATCAGTCTTGATCAACTTGAACGGCTGGGTCTCCTGGATGCGCTTGTCGATATCCGAGACATGCTTCCAGATCACCGCACTTGCCGCATGCAGGTTGAACTCATTCATGTTTGAAACGTAATCGCCCGGAAGATCATCCGACAGCGTGACCGTATCCTGCGCGATGTTGTCCTCGGCCATCTTCATGATTCGGTTGGTCAGGTTTCCGATACCGTTTGCAAGGTTGGCGTTGTACGCCTCGACGAATCGCTCCCGGTTGAAGTCTCCGTCCTCATGGGGGCTGAGCTCGCGAATCGCGAAGTACCGCAGCGCGTCAACGCCGTACTCGCTTACGATCTCAACCGGATCGATGACGTTACCGAGCGACTTGGACATCTTCTGTCCGTCCACGGTGATGAATCCGTTTATCAAAATATGGGAGGTCTGGGGAATGCCGACCGAGGCAAGCATGGCCTGCCACATCGCTGACTGCTGACGCAGGTTGTCCTTTCCGCAGATCTGGACGACGGTCGAGTCTTCGTTGTTCCAGAATGTTGCAAAATCCTCGCCGTCCGGCCAACCCAACGTCGAGATGTAGTTTACGAGTGCGTCGAACCATACGTACATGACCTGCGTATCGTCCCCCGGCACTGGGATTCCCCACGGCATCTTTTCCTTTACGCGGGAAATGCTGAAGTCCTCAAGCCCCTCCTTGATCTGGTTGCGGATCTCATTGAGACGGAACTCGGGAATGACAAAGTCCTTCTGCTCATAGAGCGCCAAAAGCGTGTCTGAAAATTTTGAAAACCTGAAGAAGTAGTTCTCCTCTGAGATCTCCTCGAGATCCGTCGTCGGATGGATCGGACAGCGGCCGCTCTCGAGTTCCCGCTCGTTCTTGAACAGCTCACAGCCCCTGCAGTAGAGACCCGTATAGGTT
>CBKWTF010000087.1:0-1885 GCA_966677695.1 uncultured bacterium
CCACCTTGTCGTACGAGGTCCTGAGCATGAATCAGACCCAGTACAACGCGGCGCTTGTCGAAGGCCAGGCATCCTGGACCGCTTACGCGCGTTCCGGGTTCACCAGTACGCTTCATCCCGAGATGTACCTAACTGCAGGAAGCGGCACGACGGTCACGGCCAACCATACATGGAACCAGCCGGAGCAGTTCTCGCTTACCTACGACATCGCAGGCAATCTGGAGTTTCGGATGGGTTCGACGGTCATCGTCGTCCAGCCGACTATGAGCTTCAGCTCCCTTCTGATTCAGGTCCAAGACTATGCCTTCTTCAGTCCCACAAGCCTGACAGACTGGGAAGTCAACGGAGTCGAGATGCCTGACATGATCGTCGAAAATGGCGATAGTCCCGATCGGGAGTACTCCACGATTCGAATCGATGGCATAAACAGCCAACCGTTCACGATTACCGGAAGCTTTAATAAGCCTGAGTTTTCGTTCGACGATGAATCCACCATTCGAATTGCAGGAATCGTTCCCGAGCCCTCGTCCGCCGTACTGGCCGTTTCTGGCGCTCTGCTTATGCTGAGGCGCTCAAGAAAGGACAGGAAAGCCTCGAACTGATACGTCCGAAAGGGCAACAAGACCGCCGATTCACATCGGTGGTCTTTTCATTATTGGAGTGTGTAAGTACAGCGTGTGTGTCCTCCAATTGACTCAACGGTTGAATTATCAATGCACTTAGTAGGTGTGTTCTCCAGAAACCAAATCATCATATAATTTGAGCACGTACTGTCCGTACAGCTATAAACAACCCCTCGAAAATCTGTCCCGGAAACCAAAATGGAATTTTTTGACGCAGGCGGACCCGGTATGTACGTGTTCAGGGCATTGTTTATGTCTGCATCCCCGATTCGATTCGAGTAACAATTTTCGGAGGACGTATATCCGATACATCTCAGTGTGTTCTCCTCTCCGCTTCCTGCATTTGGATATGTCGGATTATTACTTCTGTACAACTCCAGGGCCTTAATGTATTCCAAAACGAGGCTGTTCTTGGCGGCGTTTCTCGCCTTCGCCCTCGAGTCTCCGACTGCGGCGAGCACGACGGTGGTGAGCAGGGCGATTATTGAAATGACAACCAGGAGCTCGATGAGCGTGAATCCGCGGCGCGTATCGAGGGCGATTCTGACAGAGCGGCTTGGGAGAGTCGAAGTTCGCGGTCTATCAAATTCGCAGATTGGTTTTCTCATGGTTAGCGGGGTAACAGAGGATCCTTGTCCTGCCGGACGAGCTCTATGTATTCCTGAACGGTGTATGCGTTGCCCTGAGCGTCGACGATCATGTCACTGCCGGAGGAGGTGCGGGAGAATATGAGGGCGAAGGTAAGTCCGAGCGTTCCGAGAATGACCGCCGCAAGGATCAAGACCGCCTGCTTTTCGTTTTTGGCAAGACCCGTCCTGAGGAGAAGGGAAACCATCGTCGGAGTGGTAGGCTCTCCGAGCAGTCTGCGGGACTTGATATGAAACTCGTTCTTTTCCAGGAAGTCGACTCTGTCCATTGCTTTCAGTGTAGCATCTCTTTGACGGAACCGTAATTGTATTGGTGTGTACAAGACGTGCTTGAGGGTCTGGAGTCTGAAGAAAGGCATAATCAAGGAGTTGAAATTCTAAGATGAACGTGTATAATGGTCAAACACTTAGGTGTTGAAAACATAGCGGGGTAGAGGAGAGGTACCTCGTGAGGCTCATAACCTCAAGACTCTGGTTCGATTCCAGACCCCGCTACCAGGAGAAAACGGCCGGCTTTGCCGGCCGTTTTCCTTGAATTTTTGGTCGTTTTTATATAGACTACAAGCCACGTCAGGGTAGCTCAGTCGGTTAGAGCGTAGCACTACTAAAGCTAAG
>CBKWTF010000088.1:0-1881 GCA_966677695.1 uncultured bacterium
CAAGCGGGTACGAGCAGGTGATCATCCGTGCGCGCTGGTCACGCCAGCACTTTCAACGGCTTCCGGGAAAGCATCAAATATGATGCAATGTGTCAAGGCAATACGGCGCCGGCAGGTTTTCCTGCCGGCGCTTTTTATTTTTTCACCTTGTCTTATTTGACACATGATATAACTATATGTATAATATATACGATGGTTCCTTCCCAAACTCTAAAAGGTAGCAAGGCAATTTCATGGATGATGTCTCTGCTCAATGAGCAGCAGCCGGACAGGCATCACACCGGCGACGGAACGTTCCAGAGCGGCAAGCACTGGATGTCCGAGCGCCATGACTTTTCCAAACATCTTGGTCTTACGTGCATGCACATCGTTTCCAACTGCTCGACCGGATGCGAGACGATTGTCTGGTACGACATCGCCTCCGTATCCCTGAGCAAGGGCACGGAAAGCGCAGAGCTTCTCAATCAGTTGCATGTGTTTCTGCTGTCGATACGAACGATGTTCCGCGTGGATAAGGAGACCGGAGAGATTCAGATGGGAGCTTTTTTCCTTCCGAACTTCGAGGTGACGCAGCGGATCCGTGACATTCTTCCGCTGCAAGAGCTGTACGAGCCGAGGACGTTTGCGGTCGCGCTGTGGGAGACCATCCGCAGATGCGGCGGCGCCAACGCCCTGAAGGATATCGGCATGCATCACCTCGACCAGTTCGAGTATGGATACCGGCTCAGCCACCCGATGGAGGATCTGACCTTGCGAATCTATTGATACGTGCCCTTGGCACGCTCCAACCAGGCCCCCTGCTGCTAACGCGGCTCGGGGCTTTGTTTTTTATGCAAAAAGAAAGCCGCCGGCACGTAATGTGCCGGCGGGTTAAATTCATGGGAACTGATGCGTCAGGAGCTCACCGTGAGGCTGGCGCACGACCGACTGGAAAGTCAACATAATCGTGTTCCGTGGTGTTCGGCATGCCGGAGACTCGTCGCCGGCGGGATGTCAGGGCTCAGGTGGACGACGCGCCCTTGGGTTGAGAACCGGCCGGCACGAGACGTCGTGCTGTTGCGGCGGACGGTTCTGCTGGGCGTCTGTAGGGTCGTCGCTTTCATCGCTGTGTTCGTATTGTGGGTGATTCCGGACATCCGCGGTCCGATTACGCGCCTGCGCTCCGTGCCTTGCGACTGTGGAATGAATTCCAATCGGTGTGGTCATGGAAGGACAGGTACGGAGAGTCGAGTGCTTTGCGGCGGTTCAACTGGCCATATCTGTCCTGCCAATCCTGCAAAGATCCCTTTGTCCTCTTAATGGTACTCCCTGGACGCAGGGTGTCAAATGGCCGTCCGGGCCGCTTCGTGTGGATAACCAAAACTGCTATACTGGTGGCATGCCAGCAAAGTCAGACCAGAAGGAACACAAGACCCTCTATACCAAGTACCGGCCGCACGCCTTCCAGGACGTGCTCGGGCAGGAGCACGTGACGGACGTGCTCAAGGAGTCCATCTCCCTGGGAAACCTTGCGCACGCGTATCTCTTCTTCGGATCACGCGGAACGGGAAAGACCTCGGTTGCGCGAATCGTCGCGCGCGAGATCGGGACGCACGAGGACGACCTCTACGAGATCGACGCCGCGTCCAACACCTCGGTGGACGACATCCGCGCGCTCAACGAGTCCGTGGCGACGCTGCCGTTCAAGTCGCAGTACAAGGTGTACATCCTGGACGAGGTGCACATGCTCTCGAAGTCCGCGTTCAATGCGCTGCTGAAGACGCTTGAGGAGCCTCCCAAGCACGTGATCTTCGTGCTGGCGACGACCGAGATGCACAAGGTTCCCGAGACCGTGATCTCGCGCTGCGAGGTGTATACCTTCCGCAAGCCGACGCAGAGCCT
>CBKWTF010000089.1:0-1876 GCA_966677695.1 uncultured bacterium
CTTCCGAGATGTCCTCCTGGGCAATCTTCTTGAACTCAGACATGACCACCTCGATCGCCTCGTGCGTGCGCGCGTTCGTCACGCCGGCACTGACAAGGAATGACCCGCGGTCGGTATACGCCTCCGCGTGCGCCCGCGTGTAGTAGCAGATCCCGAGCTCGTCTCGCATCTTCACGAACAGCCGAGAGCTGAACCCGCGGCCCAGAATGGTCGCCGCCACCCGAAGCGCGTAATTCTTCTCGCTGTACATGTCGAACGAGCGGAATCCCATAATAAGGTGGGTCTGGTCTGTCTTCTTGTATTTGATCGAGATCTGCGGCTTGGCCTGAGAGACCTTGGTCCTGGTTCGCTTGGACACCTTCTTGTTCTCGATTTTTGAGAAGATTCCCCTGATCTGGGTCACGACTTCCCGCTCGTTGATGTTTCCCGCAACGACGAAGACGGTCTTTGCCGGAACATAGTGCTTGTCATGGTAGCTGAGAAAGTCCTTCTGCGTAAACGCCCTGATGTTCTCCTTCGGTCCGATGACCGGCCGTCCGGCAGACTGCTCAGGATACAGGAGAGCATCCCACAAGTCTCCCACGGTTCGCTGAGGGAGATCCTCGTACATGTTGATCTCCTCGATGATCACGCCGCGCTCGATGTCGATGTCTCGCTCAGGGAACGTCGGGTTGAGATAGATGTCCGAGATGAAGTCGACGATCTTGCCGATCTTGGACTTGTGCGCCTTGGCATAGTAGCCGGTGAACTCGTTTGAGGTGAAGGCGTTGGTTGCGGCCCCCATGCCGTCGATCTCGACGCGGATCTGCTCGGCGCTCCTGTTCTTCGTTCCCTTGAAGCACATGTGCTCGAGGAAGTGCGAGAGACCGTTGAGCTCCCGTGGCTCATAATCCGAGCCGGTCTCCACCAGCGCCATGCCGATGGCGCTCTGGCTCTCAGGCAGCGGAACGGTGATGATTCTCATGCCGTTGGGCAGGACTGTCTTCTTGTATTTCATGGGGTCATTATACATAAATTGAAAACCCGTCAAAATTGCGGTAAGGTCAGAGCAAATGAAGCTGCCCTTTCAATTCAAGCGCGAGTCCACACAAAAGGAAATCCTTGGGATCATCGCGAATCCCATTGACCTGTTCGGCAATCCGGAACCTTACCGCATCTCGTTCCCGTCAAAGGAAACGTTCATTTCCTTATCACGTCCGCAGGACGACAACGACGGTGACAGGGAACAGAAACTGGAACTGCTCATATCTACGGATATGGACATTCACGTCATGATGCGTCCCGAGTTTCAATGTGGGTGCTACAGGCAGATGTACGAAGGCACGATGAGTGTCCGTACGGGCAACGCCCTAAAGATCGTCTGGTACGCCATGTACCTGCACAACAAGAATCAGGATCGGAAACTGGCACGAAAATTCAAGAAGAAAACAGAGTTGGCGACCGTCGTCCGCGCCCTTGAAACATGCTGGATGCCGGAACCGGCCGATCTTACCAGGAACGACTGGCGCCAGGCGCGTACGCACGACGACAATGACGGGATGCGCAGCGAACGGCTCTGCGTCACGATAGGCACCACAGGAAGTCGATCAGGAGACGTCTTTGTCGACACGACCGGACGATCCGGCGCGGATCGCAGCGGATTTCTGAGATTTCGCGCTCCGGCCGGAGGATCATCCAGTCCCCTGGTTCATAACGCCCTGCGAGTCTTGGCCTTGGCGATGCACCTGGACAATACGCTCAGGCCGCCGAACCACCCTGTCAGGGCTTGAATCAAAAGGCCCCGCGGCGCGCCCGCGCGCCGCGGGGCCCCTTTCTCTTTTCCCGATCCGCAAGCTGCTTGCGCCCCTTTCCTCCCGTGTCTCGGTCTCTTGCGGTT
>CBKWTF010000090.1:0-1843 GCA_966677695.1 uncultured bacterium
TTTTATTTTTCGGAAAAAGTACTTTCAAGTATGAGACGATACGTGCCATGATCCCGGGATAGGCAATGTCACATGTGATTCTGAGTATGTATGCTCTTCCGTTCGGATTTGAGATATTTCCATCACCAATTGCCATTCCCGTAATATATGCTAATTCCGGTGAGGGTGTCATGTGCCGCTGGCCGGAGTCGAACCGGCACGCCCGTAAGGACACAGCATTTTGAGTGCTGCAAGTCTACCAATTCCATCACAGCGGCGTGTGACCAGTCTAAACCAAAAGGGGCATTTGTTCAAACCAAAGAAAAAGGCGCATGGGACAAAGTCCCATGCGCCTTTCCAGGATTTTTCTTAGCTCTGATCGTCCAGATTCGGCCTGATGATCTGGCAGCTGATGAACGACGAGGCGACGGGGTCTAGGCCTGTCGTCTGCTCGAACTCGGTATCAGCGGCTCCGATATTGTCGGCTTCTCGTGAGAAAATAAGCGCGTGGTGGAATCCCAGTGTGTTGTCAAAATAAAAGAACGAATACATGAGCAAGGGCGATACTGTAACACGATTTTCATAAAAATCAAATTATGGTCTTGAAACTCGGCCGCACATGTTGCGCAACGTGATCTCGCGCACCATTCCACAAGACACCCCTTCGCATCTTTGGTACAATTCAGAGCATGAATGACCAGCAAGACCTGCAGAATCCAGGGCAGTCGCCCTTTTACAGCAACGCCATTTTCTTTATTGAGATAGACAAGATCAAGCCGAATCCGTTCCAGCCGCGACGGGACTTTGACCAGGAGCGACTCCAGGAACTTTCGGAGTCCATTCGGATGTACGGAATCCTGCAGCCGCTGGTGGTGACCCGAAAGGAGGTGGTGAAGGAGGACGGCGGGCTTGCGACCGAGTATGAGCTGATTGCGGGAGAACGACGACTGCGCGCTTCCAAGCTTGCGGGACTGCGAGAGGTGCCTGCGATCATCAGGGCAAAGGAGGATGACGACCGGGTAAAGCTCGAGCTTGCGATCATTGAGAACCTGCAGCGAGAGGACATTTCTCCTGTAGACAAGGCGCGCGCCTTCAAGCAGCTTGCCGACAAGTTCAGCCTGACGCACGGCGACATTGCCAAGAAGGTAGGAAAGTCCCGAGAGTACGTCTCGAACAGCATCCGAATCCTCAACCTGCCCGAGGAGATGCTTGCCGCTATCTCGGAGGGAAAGATCACCGAGGGACACTCGCGACCTCTTCTGATGCTCGCTGACCGGCCCGAGGAGCAGAACGTGCTGTTCAAGGACATCATGCTGCGAAAGCTGACCGTGCGAGACGCCGAGAAGATCTCTCGAAAGATCGCGACCGACCGCGTGAGAAAGCTCGACCTTCTGCCTGATCCTGAGCTGCTCGAGATTGAGCACGAGATCGGAACGCTTCTGGGTACGCGCGTGAACATCGCCAAGAAGGAGGAGGGGGGGCGAATCCAGATTGACTTCTTCAACGCGGACGACCTCAAGCATATCGTCGACCTGCTCCTCAAGAAGCAGGGGGGAGTCATGTCCGGAATGCCGGCTGCCTCTGTCGCGCCAGTGAGTCCTGCTCAGGCAGCGCCTCTTGCCGCGACGGCCGCTGTCGCCGCACCTACAGTTGCTGATGCGCTCGCACACACCGAGACCGTAACTCAGGACGAGCCTTCCGTGAATGCGTCTGCACCGGAACTTTCTCAGATGTCGCCTGAGGTTGCGGCGCTTGTTGCAGAATCCGCTCCGACCCCGATGACGCCGGCCGAGGCCGTGCAGGAGATCGCCGAGGAGAAGTTTGCCGACCAACAGATTACGATCGACACGCCGAGCTACGGCCA
>CBKWTF010000091.1:0-1724 GCA_966677695.1 uncultured bacterium
CTCTCGGTGGCCGTCATCAACAGCTCGGACAACATTGTCATCAAGGCCATGATCGCAGGCGTAAAGCCCTCTGACGTGGACGTGGACATCACCCGCGACTCGGTGACGATCAAGGCGACCCGCCATGACGAGCATGAGATCGAGGACGAGAACTTCCACCAGCGAGAACTCTATTGGGGAACCTTCTCCCGAACCATTTCCCTTCCTGAGGAGGTGGACGTGGACCTTGCGGAGGCCAAGGAGAAGCACGGCCTGCTCGTGATCAACCTTCCAAAACTCGACAAGAACCGCAAGACCAAACTGCAGATCAGGTCGAATTAGTACGAACAGGTATACAAAAAGTGCCAGATACACAAAGAGAAAAGACCGGATTAAATCCGGTCTTTTCTCTTTGTGGTGTCAGGAGGCGGGCTCGAACCGCCGACCCTTCGCTCTTCAGGCGAATGCTCTACCAACTGAGCTATCCTGACATGTTTCTCTGCCCTATTGTGCCTGGCTGCCGCCGCGGATGAATTCCATGATGTCGAATCCCTTGGCCGATCCGGACAGGCTCTCAAGCGAGAAGTACAGCTCCTTCACGTCATCCACATACGGCTCCAGGAACACGTACGCATAGTAGAAGACTCCGAGGAAGACCAGGACCTTCACTACGCCGAACCAAAAGTCGAACATCTGCCGTCGTCGGACGGACCGCAGGATCTTGTAGCTCTCGTCTACCTTTTCCTCTATTTCGCTCAGTCGATGTTCGATACCATTCTGTGGTGGCATGGGGCTAGTATACTAAATGTAAGGCCGAAATTCAACCTTCCGCATTGTGCTCCCGGCAGGAATCGAACCTACAACTACCCCTTAGGACGGGACTGTTATATCCATTTAACTACGGGAGCGTGGGGTCATTATACACGAAACGGCCGGGTCTGCGACCCGGCCGTTTCGTACAGTCAATGCCAGCAAAAGGACTACGCAATGCCGAGCGTCTCCTTGATCTTCGGCTCGTCGAATCCGACGATCACCTCGTCGTCGATGGTGATGACAGGCACTCCCATCTGTCCCGACTTCTCTACGAGCTCGTTTCGCCTGGCCTCGTCCGCTGCCACGTCGTGCTCAACGTACTCCACTCCGTTTGCCGCGAAGAATTCCTTGGCCGCCTTGCAGTAGGTACAGGTCGGCGTTGAGTAAATTACTACGTTTTTCATATCAAATTCACGTTATCGCTGATAGTCCTCCTATTGTACCATAGTCCCACACGTCCTTAGTTGAACCACTTCTTGAAGGACTCGAAGATCCTCTTGATGCCCTTTTCCTCGGTCTTAGGCTTGGCCGGCTCCTCGGTGGTGATGAATACGACGTTTTCCTCCGGCTTGGCCAGGTCGAACTTGGAGCGGATCTGCATCTCCATGCCGGTCGTGGACGAGGCGTGGGCTCGCTCGACCTTGAGGTCCTCGTACTGCTCTTCCAGATGGGCCAATTCGGCCACAGAAGCCTCCAGACGGCGGTTGGACTCCTTGTACTTGCCCCAAGCATCCCAGATGTTGAAGACCAGGTAGAGGGCGCCACAGAGCACCAGGACGCTTCCTAGGCCGTATAGCATCCGATGTTCCTCTACCTTTCTCCTGCGATACATAATTGCCTTGATTATCGCATAAAATCTGCTACTCTGGTACTACTATGTCAGTATTGTTCAGCAAAAAGGGCCGCAAGGCCGTGAAGGTTCGATTCCTTCC